>JALEHC010000326.1 GCA_022763215.1 Saprospiraceae bacterium | reverse complement strand
TTTACGCAGTACAATGGTATAAAAAATCGATCATATCACCACTGAGGTGACTTTGTCGCCTAAAATTCTATTGATAAAATATAAAGCAATAATAATAATATGAATGGCTTAAAGGTTTTCTATTCTTTTCTGTTGTTAAGTGTTCTATTTTGTAATATCTCCTATGGACAATGCCCTGTTCAAACAGCCTGCGGAAGTTTGCCTGTTTCAGGAGGTTTCCCTGAGGGCAGCCCGACTTTCTTTTGTGAAGGGGAAGTCGTAGAATTTGTAAATAATACAGATCCAAGTCTGGTCGATATCACAGTAATTGATTGGGGAGATGGAATTGTAGACACCTTCTTTAATGAGCTTTCTTATGAGCATACCTATGATTTTCCAGAGGATACTTGTTTGATGAATTCAATCGCAATTCCACAAGAAATTACTTTGATTGTGATTAATGAGTGTGGTGATATGATGCAAAGTGTAAATTGTATAACTACAAATGTTCTTATTCAAGTAGAACCTTTTGCGACATTTAGTGCAAATTCTACTTATTGTGTGGGCGAAGAAGTCTGTTTTGATAATCAAAGTTGTGAAAATGCAGAGGATGCAACCTATCAATGGGATATTGGTGGACTATCAAGTTCTTCTGAAGAGAATCCTTGCTTTACCTTTACGGAACCTGGAACTTATCCTGTGGAATTGGCTGTCATGAATAATTGTGGTACAGATTTTTACACTCAAGTAATAACCATTGTTTCACCTCCGATCAACAATGGTATCATCGCCGACGAACAATTTTTTGACGATGATATTTATCAAATCTGTTTACAAGACTCGGCCATCATTTGCTTTAATGGCGATTCGCTTACGCTAAATGAAACCGTTTACGATTGGTTTGTCTTACAAAATTCAGGTACAGAATGGATTTTGCCGGATGGTATTGACGATCCATTCATCCCTGATCCCAAATTGGAATTCTTAGAACCAGGTATTTATGATATCGTATTGCTAGTTGATAATGATTGTGAGCAACCTGCTTACGATACCATTACCGTTGAAGTCATTTCACCAGATATAGAGCTAGAGCCACAAGAAGATGGCTGTATCGAACTGACCTATTCGCCAACTCCATTTAATGAAGATGTCATCTATACCATTAATGGGATGGAGGAATCGAATTTTCCTATTACTCTTGGGCCAGGTGAATATTTTATTGAAGGAAACCTAGCTACGATGGTTTGCTCAAATCTAACTCCCGTTCGCGATACGTTTGTCGTACTCGAAGAAGGTATGGGACAAATTACTTTCCCACCTGATGACACGACCACTATTTGTAGTCTTGATGGCCCTGTGACTCTGGAAGCTAATCCTGAAAATGGTATTTGGAGAATTGATGGTGTCGAGTTTGACGGAACGCTTGATCCCAGTAACTATGGCTCTGGAACTTTTGAAATTACGTATGGTAATGAGCCTTGTATCACGACAGATATGGTTACCGTCGTCATTATTGACGCCCAAATCGAAATGCCTAACGACATAGAACTCTGTGTCGACGGCGATCCTGAGACTTTTGCAGCAGATCCACCCAATGGCACTTGGACCGCTGAAGCAGGCGTAACCATTACACCAGACGGAACTTTTGATCCGACTTCGGTGGTACCTGGGATGTATACTTTTTATTATGAAGTTGAAAACCTCGATTTTCCGTCTTGCTCAGGATTGGATTCTTTTGTAGTAACGGTTACCGAATTAATGGTTGATTTTGAAGTTGTCAATTGTAATGGTACTAATCTTTGTTTTGAATTGATTAATTCCTCTGATTTTGATAATGTGAGTTGGGATTTTGATGGAACAGGTTCCAGTGCTTCTGCTGCTCCTTGTCATACTTTTCCGGCTGCCCAAAGTTATGATGTAACGGTTACGTTGGAGCGTGGGAATTGCTCGGTCAGTACCACTCAAACGGTTACAATAGAAGATCCACCTGTCGCTAATATTTCCCTTAATTATGACCCTGATTTATGCGCTCCTTTAGAGGTGAGCTTTACCAATAATTCGACCGGAAGTAACCTCGTCTACGAGTGGTTACTCGACGGACAACCTTTTTCTGATCAAGCCGTTCCTGATAATCTGATTCTAGACCCGCAAGCGGTAGCTACTTCGTATGAAATTACTTTCATTGTAAGCAATGATTGTGATACCGATAGTCAGACAGAGACTTTGGTGGTACGACCACGCCCCGTTTCTATCTTTGGAACAGATCAAAACGTTTATTGCTCAGGCGATACTGTTCTGATTTCGAATACTTCTACCGGAGGCGCAAACACGTATGAATGGCTGCTGAATGGCAATACGGTAGGCCAGGATTCGGTACCGCCTGTCATCAGCTATATTACTGAAGTGGTAGATTCTATTGAAATTTGTTTGGTGACGACCAATGATTGTGGAATGGATACTCTTTGCCGAATGGTGGAGTTTGGACCAACAGATGTAACGGCCTTTTTTAATACCGATCCATTAGTGATTTGTGTCGGTGATTCGATTCAATTTACCAATTTTGCAACACCGGGTGCTCCGGTTTTTTATGACTTTGGAGACGGTAACTCTACCTCAGAACCTAATCCAATGTATGCCTATGATGCCCCTGGTGAATATTTGGTGGTTCAGGAAGCGGCTTCTTGTGGCTACGATACCTTTGAAAAACTGATCACAGTGGTAGAAGGACCAACCGCAAGCTGGATCAATCCTGCTTTTGGCTGCCCTGGTGATACCTTGTCTTTCCAGAATACAAGTCAGAATGTGATGCAGTATGCTTGGGATTTTGGCGACAGCACAGCCATTTCAGCGGAAGCTTCTCCCGACCATGTCTTTTCAGCGCCAGGCACTTATGAAGTATGTCTGACGGTGTATTCCAGCTCAGCGCAAGGGTGCTCCAATACCCTTTGCCAGAATGTGCTCATTTATGAGCCACCCGTGGCAGGCTTTACCTTTACCGATTCGCTTTGTTTGGGTGATGTAGTCGAAATCACAAGTACAGCTACCGGAAATAATCTGTTTTGTGATTATAATTTTGGAGACGGTAATTTTTCTGAGATGTGTAATACTGATCATTTATACGAGGCAGATGGCACTTATGTGTTAACACAAATCGTCACAGACGACAACGGATGCCGCGATACGATACAAGACGAAGTCTTTATCCGTTCTTTACCGATTCCCGATTTTTCTTTTGAATTGATGAATGCTTGTCATCCTGACTCTGTAATATTCACCAACCTTTCGGTAAATGCGAGCAGTTATAGTTGGGATTTTGGCGATGGGATGACTTCCACCGCGACTAATCCGGGGCATTATTATGAAAATCCGGGTTCGTATACTGTTACGCTCACGGCCATTATTGACGGGCTGTGCACCGAAGAATTTACGCAAGTGGTAACCATAGACGAAACGCCTGTGGCGTCCTTCACCAGCGATGCATCGGCCATCTGTGCCGGACTTGCCGTTAATTTCACCAACACTTCTACCGGAACATTCACGACATCTGAATGGGACTTTGGCGATGGTGTGGTTTCATTTGACGAAAGTCCGACCCATACCTTTGAAGCACCAGGAAGTTTTGAAGTTCAGCTCATTGTCAGCAACGAAGATTTTTGTGCAGATACCTTGTTGGTGCCAATTACGGTTTATGAGCCCCTTGATTTGGAAGCTGAAGTGACCGACATTATTTGTTTTGGCGAAAGCACTGGCAATATTGCCCTTTCGGTAAATTCCGGTACGGGCCCCTTCGAGTTTGACTGGTCATCAGATCAAGAAATGGATACGATATCTGATCTGCCAGCTGGCATCTATGCGGTAACGGTCACCGATTTGAATGGCTGTGAATGGCAAGATAATTTTGAAATCGTTGAACCTTCTGAAATTTTAATCGACTGGGAAGCGGAAATTGTTTCCTGTTTTGGTGGCAGCGATGGTGCGCTGGAGATTAACCTTTCAGGCGGTGTGCCGCCTTATCAAATCAATTGGGAGGATGGGCAAACGACTCCGGTCATAACCGATTTGGAAGCAGGGGATTATTTACTGAGCATCACAGATGCGAATGGTTGTTTGCAAGAGCAGACCATTCCCCTTGCGGAAAATGCTCCCATCGAGTTTATTGATTCCATTCAACATATTTCCTGCTTTGGCGAGCAAGATGGTGTCATTGCTTTTGACAGCATATTTGGAGGCGTTGGACCCTTTCGGGTAAATGTGCGCGGCGACAACAACTACGAGGCAGGAGGTGTCAATATTACTCGCTACGATAGCCTCGCTCAAGGTATTTATATGATCGAAATAGAAGATGCCAATGGCTGCATGATCGAAACGGAACAAATCATCATTGAACCTGATCCGATTGCGGTAAATATTAATCGCGATACATTGGGGATTTCTTTGGGGGAATCTGTTCAGATTAATACTTTTTACAATGCTAATGAACCGGTGTTTTATTGGTCACCACAGAATAATCTGGATTGCGTAGATTGCCCTGAACCAATTGCGAATCCTTTCAGGAGTCAGTTGTATACTTTGTTGATGACCGATGAAAATAATTGTCAAGCGACGGATTCCGTAATGATTTTGGTGTCTATAAATCGAGAAGTATATATTCCGAATACATTTACGCCAAATGGCGATGCTCGAAATGATTTATTCCGTATTCGTAGTCAATTTCCGGAAGGGATATCTGAGGTGATTGCATTTCGGATTTTTGATCGTTGGGGAGAATTACTATTTGAGCAAAAAGACTTTCCGCCCAATGACTCGAATTATGGTTGGGATGGTACTTTTAAAGGAGAAGATGTAGAACCCGGAGTATACATTTACTATGCCGAGATACGATATGCAGACGGCGAAATACTCACATTTAAAGGCGAGATTCTGTTGGTGCGAAATTAACGGACCACAAATCTTGAAGATTTAACAAAGAAAAAATTAGTTATGAAGACCTATTTACCAATTCTGATCCTTTGTTTGAGTATTTCCCTGCAAGCTCAGGATCCTCATTTTTCTAATTTCCAGAGTAATATTCTTGGTCAAAACCCGGCTTTAGCCGGGCAGATCAATCAAAATGATAAACGTTTACAGCTAAGTGCCCGCAGTCAATGGCAGACTGTGTTGGAAGAAGATCATTTTAAAACGGTGCAAGCAAGTTATGACCAACGAATTTGCTTGCCTATTATTGGCGATTTTTTGGCTTTTGGGATCAATCTGATTGGGGATGAACGTGGGCAGTTTCCACTGCAAAGGGGCGAAGCTACTGTAGCCGTAGCGTTTATGAAACAACTTTCTGATCGACGTGATCGTCAAAGTTTTCTAAGTCTTGGAGTAGAAGGAGGTCTTATCAGTTATCGTTTGGGCCGAAATGATTTTACTTTCGACGAACAATTTGATGATCCTTCCTCGCCCGGTGAGTTTTTTAACCGTTATAATTTTACGGTACCTGATTATGGGGTAGGACTGTCCTATTTTAATTCTTCCAAGCAATTGACCGGCTTGTCATTTAGGGCAAATATTGCAATCAGTCACTTAGGGAAACCTTCTTATCGGTTTTTGGATACCGAATTGGAAGTAGAATCTCGCCTTGAAGCCTTGTACATGGCTCAATTGGGAGTCGTTCTTCCTATTTCACGCAGAGTAGGATTTACGCTCCGGAGCATGTTTCAATATCAAAAGCCATTTGTACAAGTATTGTCAGAAGCAGGAATCATTTTTGAATTGGAACGAGATAGAAACGGAATTGCAAAAAGCTGGTTATCTGCCGGATTTGGCTGGCGCCAAGTAAATGGCGTAAATGGCTTTGCAGCAGATGCCTGGGTACCTTCTGTTGGCTTAACCACTGGTTTGGTAAGATTTAACTTTAGTTATGACGCTAACATTTCTACCCTACGACCAGTAAGTCGCACGACTGGTGCCTTTGAGTTGTCTGTTACCTTTTTGTTTGGAACGGGTGATTGTGATATTATCTATTGCCCTCGTTATTAAACGCTGAGTAATATTTGCCGAAAGGCTGATAATGATCAATGTAAGCGGGATACGTGCTTATTATTTTGTGCTTTTAGGGCAAACAATTCAAAATAAGATCAAAAGTGGAGTTGAAACTCAG
>JALEHC010000325.1 GCA_022763215.1 Saprospiraceae bacterium | reverse complement strand
CCATCAAGATTAACGGGCACATATATTTTGGTACTATTCTCCGGGTATATCAATTGCATCGGATTGTCATTAGCGGAAGCAGAAGTACAATCTGGTTGAAAGGGGGGTAAAGTGCGGTAGTCCGGATTTTTGGATTTATAATAAAATTCTTCTACCGGAGGTAATATAAAATAGGTCTCATGAAGGATTTCACTGACCGGCCAGCAGGAACTGTTCACTTGCCACTCACGATTTGGGCTTAAATGTACCTGCTGATGATAAGTACAGCTTGCTATGCGATTGCTATTAGAGCCACCCCAAACCGTGTCGATCGGGCAGTGTGCATTTGGCCGTAAGCCGCTGGTAGAACATAAGGCAATCTTTTCAAGTGCATCATAAGGCGGTCTGAACCAGTCTTTTTCATAAGGGAGCAAACTAAAAATGTCAAATAATACCGGAGCGGCTGCTTGCACGCCGATAATTCCAGGACGTCCTTCTCCGTCGGCATTTCCTACCCAAACGCCAACAGCGTATTTGGGCGAAAGCCCGATTGCCCAGGCATCCCGAAATCCAAAACTCGTTCCGGTTTTCCAGGCAATTTTTCGACTGGATGAAAATGCTTGCCAGTCGCCGGTAGAACCAGGTCGTTCTAATTGCCGCATCGTTTCTATAGTTAACCAGATCGCATCAGTGCTAAGAAAAGGAGGTGTGGGTTGCAGCATAGGGGCTGCTTGGTCAGATGGGGATTTGACGAAAGTCGCCTTGTCAAAGTCTGATTTCGCGTAAGCGGCATCCCACTGGTAAGCATGGTTGAGGGTGCGAGCCATAGCGGCATAAACATTTGTGAGATCCCAAAGTGTCGCTTCTGCACCCCCCAAGATTAGGGGCAAGCCATAGTGGGACGGCGGATTATTGATGGTGGTAAAGCCAAATTTATTGAGTTGATAGTGAAATTTTTCGAGTCCATAGTCTTGTAATAAATTAACCATGGGAATGTTGAGGGAGCGAATGAGCGCACGTTGGGCTGTAACCATACCATCGTAGTCCTTGTGGAAATTTTCAGGTCGATAGCCACTTAGGTGGGTTGGTACATCCCGAACTAAAGTTCGAGGATGCAACTGCCCTTCTTGAATCATGAGGGCGTACAAAAAAGGTTTGAGAATACTTCCGGTACTACGGGGCGCTGTAATGATATCAACTGCTTCGCTGGGCGCGCCGGCTGCATTACCGACATAGGCGATGACCTCGTTTTTTTCGATATCGATGACAACGGCAGCCAGATTGTGCACTTCATTATAGGCCATGAGTCGATGATAGCGCTGAATAGTTTTGTCGACCTGAGCCTGCAAGGCTGCATTCAAGGTAGATTTAATTTTAGCGTTTTGAGGTATTTTATAGCGGCCTCGTTCCTGATGCGCTCTTTCGAGCAAATGCGGGGCGAGTTGGGGCAGTGGAAGTGGGTGTTGGGGCAGTGGTTCTTCGGTCGCCAATTCAAGGGTAAATTGATCAATATGCCCATTGGTGTGAAGGCGTTGTAGTAGTCGGTTGCGCTTTTGCAAAAGCGCATTGCGATTGCGGCCAGGATGAATCAGACCAGGCGAGTTGGGCAATACAGCTAGCATACTGGCTTCTGCCCAGGAAAGTAGGTGCGGGCTTTTGCCAAAATACCGCCAAGAAGCAGCTTCCAGCCCCACAACATTACCACCAAAAGGAGCATGCGAAGAATAAAATTGGAGGATTTGTTGTTTGGAATAGCCCAATTCGAGGCGGGTGGCCATGATCATTTCTATCAGCTTTTGATAAAAATTTCTGGATTTATTCCCTCTTGCCATACGCATAACCTGCATGGTGATGGTACTCCCGCCACTAACTATTCTGCGATTGCGAATGTTTTGCCAAAAGGCACGACCAAGGCCGATAGGATCGATACCCGGATGCTGGTAGAAACGATGATCCTCAAATTCGAGTAAGGCTTTTTCAAACTTTTCGGGTACACTATCAATAGCCGGAAAGCGCCATTGGCCGTCTGCTGCAATCTTGGCCCCCAGCAGTTGACCTTGCTCGGATTCGAGAACCAGGCATAGTGGGGTTTTGAATAAAGGTTGAGGCAGACAAAAAAAGTAGGCTAGCAAGAGCAAGAATATGCCTGCCATGCTGATTTTTGGGTAAGTACGCAAAAAAGGTAGAATAAATCGCTTCATTAAACGGAATTATGAAACACCAAAATAGGATTTTCAGATGGAGCTGTAAAGTACGAATGATCATTCGTGAGGAGAATGAAATTATTTGATGAGAAAATGTTATTTTTTTGGATTATTCCAAATTTATGAGCATCTTACACCCATTGTTGTTCCTTTCAGTTTTTTGAGCTCGCTTGGAATTTCATTAGCTCATCAGGTTTAGCGAGTTTTTTGTTTCGTATACTCTTTTCAGTTTACTGTATTCAAAATTCGGCATTCGTGGTTGGCGATACTCTTTTGGAGATATAGTCTCTATACAGGAGTACAAAGTGTATTTTATTATTTAATGCTTTTATATGAATATTTTTGTTGCAAAATTAAATTATGACACACAGAGTGATGATCTCAGAGATGTGTTTGAAGAATTTGGGGAGGTAGACTCTGCGAAGGTTATCATGGATCAATTTTCTGGACGTTCACGTGGTTTCGGGTTTGTCGAAATGCCGGATGACGAAGCTGCAAGTAACGCCATTGACCAATTGAACGATTCCGAGCTTGACGGTCGTACCATCGTTGTAAAAAAAGCTGAACCACGTAACAATCGTGGCGGTGGCGGTGGTCGTCGTAATAGTAGCTACGATAATCGATACTAAAAAGTTAGGAGGTCATTTATGGCCTCCTTTCCTACTTTTCTTTCCTCATTGTGCCCAATAGGCGTCTTTTCTTTTCTAACTCCATTCTTTTTTACCTTTTCGTTTTATTAAATTTGTTGGTACTGCTTCTTGTTTAGCAGTTCTGGTATTTCAACTTTACAACAACCGGGCTATTATGCATTTTGCTGAAAAGCACTATGCTGATGTGGTTCGAGTTTTGACCAAAACGTATTATTTAACTTGAAGTGTAGTGCCTTCAACGGTTTACTACATGTAAAAAAACAACTATGTTAAGATCTTTCTTGCTCAGTAGTGGCCTTATCCTCTTTGGCTTTTTACTGAAAGCCCAAGTTATTACCACCGATCCTGTATTTCCAACCGCGAATGATGAAGTCACTATTTATTTTGATGCCAGCCAAGGAACGGCCGGACTCGAAGATTGTAATTGTGATGTCTATTTGCATACCGGAGTTATTACTTCTGCCAGTACCTCTTCAAGCGATTGGAAATATGTACAAACGGAATGGGGTGTCACTAACCCAGATTGGCAATTAGATCCAGTACCTGGGCAGCCAAATCGATATAGTTATACTATTTCGCCTAGTATTCGGGAATATTATGGCGTACCAATGAACGAAGCTATCGAACAAATGGCTTTTGTGTTTCGCAATGGCAATGGTTCGCTTGAAGGGAAAGATGAAGGTAATTCTGACATATTTTATGATGTATTTCCGGATGAAGTCCCCTTTACGGCAGTTTTAGTAAATCCTGCCTCAGAGGCTGTGATTACAGCAATTGGTGAAACTATACCGGTATCTGTCGCTACAACAGCTGCGGCTGATTTTAGCCTCTTCATTGATGATAATCTGACCTACGAAGCCAATGGAGAGAACATGAACTACGAAATTATGGTCACGGAAGGCGGCACGCATGAAGTAGAAATTATTGCAGAAGCCATCGATGATTCAGCAAGTGATACCGTTCGTTTTGTTTATGTAGTTCCGCTTGACGGAAATATTCAGGACCCACCGGTAGGTGCGCGCAACGGAATCACTTTCAACAGTCCCGAGAGTGTCTATTTGCAACTATATGCGCCCAATAAGGAATATGTTTTTGTCATTGGTGATTTTAATGATTACCAGGTGACGACTGATTATCAGATGGCGCGTTCTACAGATGGAACGACCTTCTGGATTGAGATTGAAGGACTGATTCCAGGCGAATTATACACCTTCCAGTATCTGGTAGATGGAGATATCAAAATAGCCGATCCTTACAGCACATTGGTTCTTGATCCATTCAATGATCAGTGGATTCCGGCTTCGACTTATCCAAATTTGCCAGAATATCCGACTGGAAAAACAGACGGCATTGTAAGTTTAATTCAGCCAGGTGCTCCAGCATATGAGTGGACTGATGATGGTTTTCAGCGCCCGGAGAAAAGAGATTTGGTTATTTATGAGCTGTTAATGCGTGATTTTTTGGAATCTCGTGATTATACCTCTCTAATTGATACGCTCGATTATTTGGAGCGACTTGGGGTGAACGCAATTGAATTGATGCCAGTCAATGAATTTGAAGCAAACGATAGCTGGGGGTATAACCCATCTTTTCACATGGCATTAGACAAGTATTATGGGCCAATTGATGAGTTTAAGCGTTTTGTAAATACTTGCCATGAAAGAGGTATTGCCGTGATTTTGGATGTAGTGTTTAATCATGCTTTCAGCCAGAGTCCATTGTGTCAGTTGTATTGGGATGAGGCCGCCTTTAAGCCAAGCCCGGACAACCCGTGGTTGAATCCGGATGCACGACATCCATTCAATGTGGGTTATGATTTTAACCACGAAAGCCAAGCCACCAGAGATTTTACAAAGCAAGTGTGTGAATTTTGGCTGGAAGAATACCACATTGATGGTTTCCGCTTTGATTTGTCAAAAGGATTTACGCAAGTATTTAGTAGCGATGCTGGCGCTTGGAGCCAATATGACGCTAGTCGAGTGGCTATTTGGAAAGAATATGCTGATTTTATCTGGGATGTAATGCCTGGTACTTATGTGATTTTGGAGCACTTTGCCGTGAACGAAGAAGAAAAAGAATTGGCCGAATATGGAGAAGGTATGATGTTATGGGGGAACAATAACCACGCATTTAGTCAGGCAAGTATGGGCTTTGATGGCTCTAATTTTGCAGATGCATTCCATTCTAATGGTTCGAATGGCTGGAGTGAACCAGGAGTTGTTGCCTACATGGAGAGCCATGACGAAGAGCGTTTGATGTACCGCAACCTTGAATTTGGTAACAGCAGTGGAGATTACAATGTCCGAGATTTGGAAACCGCTTTGCAGCGCAAAGAACTAGTGACGGCCTTTTTCTATTCCATACCTGGCCCGAAAATGCTGTGGCAATTTGGTGAATTGGGCTATGATTATTCGATTAACACATGTATCAATGGTACTGTGAGCGATAATTGTCGCTTGGACCCCAAGCCAGTTCGTTGGGATTATTATGATGAAAATGCACGCCGCAGATTATTTGAAGTAACTCGAGCAATGATTTCGCTGAAGCGAGAACTGGAGGTGTTCTCCTCCAATGTTGTGAATCTGAATGTAGCACAAAGCAACACTAAAGTTATTCAGATTAACCATTCTTCCATGAATTTGGCCGTACAAGGCAATTTCAGTATGCTTCCGCAAAATGTAAACAATCCATTCCAGAGCACCGGAATGTGGTATGAATACTTTACCGGAGATAGCTTGATGGTGACTAGTACTTCTGAGCCACTGATGTTGGCGCCAGGCGAATACCGCTTGTACACGACCGAGCAATTGGATGGCCCCCCAGGTGGATTTATTACTTCTAGTTATGAAGTAGTAGAGAACTATTTCGGTTTAGGGCTTTCGCCAAATCCGTCTCAGGGAACTGTTCGAATTACGTACGATTTACCAGCGGCGACAGAGGTACAGTTGGAAATATTTAGCGTGGATGGCAAGCGTGTTGCCGTACTGGAACAGTCGAGAAAAGGAAGTGGCCCACAAGTGATCGATTACGAGCATACGCTGGCAGCAGGTATGTATTGGGTCAAGCTAACAGCCGGTAAGAAAGTAGAAGTGAAAAAATTGATAGTTAGCAGGTAATTAGTTGACGATTAGTTAGTTTACGTATTATTGTGCGTTTTCATGAAGATGCCTGTACATTTTGCGATGTGCAGGCATTTTTGTTTCTGACTCGTATATATACTTTTTGAGTTGATAGATTTTTGTGGTCAGTTTGCTTAAGAATTTGCAACTTCAAACTGACTTTACTCTTCCTAAGAAAACCAAAACGGATATGATATTAATGAATCACCATCATTAACACTTCCAATATGGTTTTGCCTACTTTAAATGATAATGTAAAAATGCTGTTTCGCAATTCTCCTGAATTGCAGCTAAATTTTGAGAATATAGTCATTCACTCGAAGTTGACTGATTTTGTCAAGCAAGTTCCTGATTCTGGTTTGTCCATTAAGACAGCTGTGAATGGGGAAGAGCATTACTACCTCAATGGAGCGTTGCATACGGTGCAGCCCAATCGTTACCTAGTTGTGAATAAGCATCAACAATTTGAGTGTATACTCGACTCCGAAGAGGAGGTAGAAGCATTTTGCATTTACCTAAGTGAAGAACTGATCAAAGAAGTTTGGAGCACCAAAAACAGCAATCTTGGCAAACAGCTTGATTTTGAGTGTGAGCAAAACCCTTCCAGTATTCGGTTTATGGAAAAAATATACCATGTTCAGGAAAGTAGCCTAGGAATTTATCTGTCGAAAGTTATTCCTGAGTTATATGCTGCCATTCACCGAGGAGGAGTGAGTTGGGATTTCAACAGTTTTTATTATTTGTTAGCAGAAAAATTAATTGACAGTCACAAAGAAACAAGGATTAAGATGTCAGGATTACCAGCAGTTAAGAGTAGCACTAAAGAGGAATTGTACAAAAGATTGAGTCTGGCTTTTTCTTACATCTGTGATAATTATACCAAAGATATTCAGTTGGATGAATTGTCACGAGTAGCAGCCATTTCCAAATACCATTTATTGCGTTCCTTTAAGTCTGTATATGGGATTACCCCTTACCAGAAGGTATTACAACTTCGATTGGAAAAAGCAAAAGAGTTATTGCATTCCGACTACAATCTGGAAGAAATAGCATATGAAGTAGGCTTTTCTGATCGCAGATCATTTACCAAAGCATTCAAAAAAGCATATCAGGCACCACCCTCAGCTTATCGGGCATAGGTACTATTCGTAGTGTTCCTCTTCTTTTTCTTTGAAGCTTTCGGCTATGGTTTCTTTATTCATTAGAAGTGCACCTGCGAACAGGATGACAAGTAGTAGTGTATCTCCGGCGAACATAGTTTTAATGGGATTTTCTATTATTTGGATATATATCAGTTCCTATCAATGGGCACAAAAATAGGATAAAAATATTACCTGATTGTTAAATTATCTAGGCTTTGTTAAAAAAGTAAACATGTTGTTATAGGTTTGGCGATCATATCATGTTCGTTTAGTGGGGTATAGTAAGGCGTTGTGTTGATGTGTGGCGATGGCAGAATTATTTGTAAGTTGTGGGTATTGTTTTATCCTTGATTTCCTCTGTATGCAGTATTTTATGGCTATCGATATAGGAACTACCAATCTGAAGGTGGTCGCCTTTTCCCCATCCCTTCAACTTCTGGATAAGCTTTTATGTGCCAATGCTTCGGTATGGGCAGATGGAGCAAAACGTGAGCAGTCGCCCGACACTTTACTTACGGACCTTCATCGCCTTGTCAGGCAAATGATAAACAAGTATGGACAGCCCATGGGCGTTGCTTTTAGCAGTGCCATGCATGCGCTTTTGCTTGTGGATGCAGCGTTTCAGCCGATCACTAATTTCTGGATTTGGTCAGATACCAGAGCTGTAAAAATTGCAGAAAAGTGGAAAAATACAGATACGGGCTATGCATTTTACGAAAGTAGTGGAACCCCCGTACACCCGATGTCCCCATTGTTGAAGATCAAATATTTGTCGGAGGAGCAACCATCCTTATTGCAAAAAGCGGCCTATTTGCTGGATATCAAATCGTATGTCTTGGCGCATTGGTTTGGGGAGGCCATTCTTGATTATTCTGTCGCATCCGGGACGGGGTTGATGGATGGTCGTAGCCTGGCGTGGTCAGAAGCAGCACTGTCCTGGCTTCGGATTGAGCAGTCGCAGTTAGCCCGCTTAGTGGATCCGCAGCAGTTATTATTTGGCTTAAAGCCAAATGTGCAGGAAGCTACGGGATTAGATAAGCACGTTCCGGTGGTTGCAGGTGGAGCGGATGGGCCGCTGGCCAACTATGGCGCAGAGATAGATGATACTAAGTATCCGGTTATGACGATTGGTACGAGTGGTGCTGTACGAATCAGAAAGTCTGAGTTTGAAGTGGCTAAAAATCAAGCATTATTTTGTTATTATCTGAAAAAAGGAAATTATGTGATTGGAGGTGCCAGTAATAATGGCGGGAATGTATTTGCCTGGCTAAAGAATTTGATGGGGGAAAATATTGATTATGAACAGATTTTGGCAAATGGTGAGCCTGGAGCCGGAGGATTAATGTTCTTGCCATACCTCAATGGCGAGCGAGCTCCTTTTTGGGATGCTGGTATAGAAGCGACTTTTATAGGTATCAATAGTCAGCACGGACAACAGGAATTTATTAGAGCAGTGATGGAGGGCGTAATGCTGCATCATACCTGGATGCTAGAGGCATTGGAGGCGCAGAGTAGTCAAGTATTTGAACGATTTTACGTAAGTGGAGGATTTACAGCCTCAGCTGCTTGGGTACAAATGTTGGCGGATATGAGTGAGAAAGAATTATTAGTTGGACAAAGCGAGGAAGCCTCTGCACGAGGAGCAGCAAGGATCGGGTTGGAAGCGATTGGCAAATTGGATGGTGAAAAGCAGCGAGTTGAAGCACTACAACAGATATTGCCAAATCGAACAAAAGCAGAAGCATATCGTTCTTTAAAATGGAAATTTAAAGAAAAAGTGAATCAAAAAAGCAGGAAAAACCGTAGTTAGAGAAGATGCATTTGCCGAACCTGTCCGCTCAATGGCGTGGAGGCAGAAATGTTAAGAAAAGTTTTAGAGCATATAACAAAACGAGCCAGTTGGTCGTTGATAAAAGTAATTACGTCTAAAATGGTAAAAGTACCGTTACTTCCCTATATTTATCAGTCGTAATAAGAAAGCAAAAGTAACTTTGATAATTCTGATTGTATACCTCTGAGGTAATACTGCTTACCAGCCTGGTATACCGATGGCGGTGCTGTAGTAGACGAAACGATTGCGATTTTGTATTCACTAGCACTATAGATAAATGGCTACACCATTCATTTATCTGCAAAAAGAAACATTATGAATTATCATGCAGTTAAAGCTTTCATTCTCGACAAATTAGAGCGAGAACTCTCCGATGTGCTAACGTACCATGGTCTTCATCACACATTAGATGTCCTACATGTGGCGGAAGAGCTATGCTATCTTGAAAAAATCTCTCCCTACGAAACCATCCTTGTTAAGACCGCAGCTTTATTTCATGATTCCGGATTTACAGTAAGTGGAAAAGAGCACGAAAGATTGGGGTGTCAATTGGCAAAGATACACTTGCCAGAGTATGGCTACACGCCGAGT
Source organism: Saprospiraceae bacterium (assembly GCA_022763215.1). Taxonomy (GTDB): domain Bacteria; phylum Bacteroidota; class Bacteroidia; order Chitinophagales; family Saprospiraceae; genus JALEHC01. The sequence goes on along the minus strand of JALEHC010000325.1, from coordinate 2,608 downwards.
GAGGTGCGAAGAATATGCGGAATGATCATGGCAACGAAGATACCTCAAAGTCCAAAAAATGAATTAGAACAAATCATTTGTGATGCTGATCTGGATTATTTGGGGCGCGATGATTTTTATGATATTGGAGGAACTCTGTATGAGGAGCTCAGGGCTAATGACGTACTCAATACGGAGCAAGCGTGGAATCAATTGCAGGTTCAGTTTTTGGAAAAGCATCATTTTTTTACAGAGACGGCCAGACGTCGCAGAACGGCACGTAAACAACGCTACTTAAATGAATTGAAGCGATTAGTGGCGAGTTATGAAAAAAAATAAGAAGGGGAGGCAGCGAATAGGAAGTTTCAATCGTATTGATAGTAGTTTGATGATATAGGCGTTAAATTTTAATGCAGCCCCTGCTTTATACTCACTAGTTTACATATTTCAACATTCAGAAATACAAGGAAGGGGCTGCTTATTTTCTTTCCCGTTTTATCCTATCTTTATATTTTAAAAGTCTTATATTTGATTTTGGTTTAGGCTATGTAGATTTGCCGTGATCTTTATGATTATTGCAGTTTGATAGGCTTCATGTATCTTTTTGATCTCACCCACCTGCTTTACTGATTTAAGTATACACGTTTCAGACAAAAAAAACCTTTGATAAGTAGCAAAGCTTTTATCAAAGGTGCGAATAGTGTTATACGAATAAAAGGAAGACCTAACAATAATAAGTTATTGTTAGTGTCGAGAATATATTGGGGGACATTGAAATGTCTAAAGAAAAAAAAACGGCATCAAGCATACTGCCCGGTAGATTTTCGCTTGATGCCTTGGAGCGCTTAATGTTCTACAGCGTTCTAACCATAAACATGTTACTTCAAAGATAAGCGCATCTTTGCGGTAATGAAATGACAGAATACATGCTATGGAACATAGCAGATAGTATAGTAATTGTCAAGCATTTTTAATTTAATGCATTGACTATTATTTATTTATAATTCTACTTTTTAATAGCTGTCTATGTCTGTGCTGTAAATTTCTGTCGAATACTGATCAATCAATTCTGGAGTTGCCTGATCTGGTGACATAATAACTCCCAAAGAAATAAGTAGTGCAATTATCGCTGCCATAGTTTTAAAATTTTTGAATTTTGATTTAAAACTATGGCAAATAATTAGCTACTTATTGAACTTTTTTTCAATAAAAAAACAGGTCAGATTTTATACAGAGTCAGACTTATTTTCATTTATTTTGTTGTAAATAAGTTAGTTGGGAAATTATGAAAATAATAAATACCGATGGATGAGCTCAAATCATTAGTTGAAATTGTTTCAAAAAACAAGATTAAGCAAATAGAAATTGTTGGACAGGGAGGTGCAACAGAGGCAAATTGGATGAAGCTCTATGATGGAATTTCAAAGGATCAATTTGAATCTGAAGAAGATGCCATGAATCACTTTTTTCCTAAAAATAGAAATCAGAAAAAGTATTTTCAAAGATTAAAGCGAAGTTTAAAAGAAAGATTGCTAAATACGCTATTCTTTATTGATGTGAACCAACCTTCATTTACAGATTCTCAGAAGGCCTATTATAATTGTTATAGAAACTCTGCCACTGTTAAAATTCTGTTGGGAAGGTCAGGTAGAGAACATGCTATTCCTTTAGCTGAAAAAACACTAAAAAAAACTTTGGATTTTGAGTTTACTGATATAGCTCTTTCGCTTGCTAAAGATTTGAGAAATCATTATAGCAATATTGTAAGAAACACAAAAAAAGCAAATTATTTTAAGCAAATTATCAAAAAACAGTCTAAGCTTTATCTAGCAGAATTGAAAGCAGAAGAGTATTACTCAGACTTGATGTCCAATTTCGTAGAGTCAAAAAGTTCAAAGCCTGAACTTGCAAAAATTGCTAGTAAATATGGTGTAGAACTTCGTGAAGTATTAAAGGAAAATAATTCATTCAGGCTTAATTTTATTTCTTACCTGATCTTTTCGCTAAAATGTGAAGTTGAAAATGACTATCAGGGAACATTAGAAGTCAGTGAAGAGGCTATTTCCTATTTTGAAAATAGAAAAATACCACCTGCGCCTACTATTTTGTTTAATTTCTGGTTCAAGGTATTTTATTGTAATCTTCAACTCGGGCACTACACAGAAGCTATTCACGCGTCTAAGAAATGCTTGAAATTTACTCAGTTTGGGACGATAAATTGGTTTGGTGTTTTTAATTATTCTGTAATTCTTGAATTTCGATTTCAAAACTTTGATAATGCATTTCTTGCGTACTCAAAAGCAATTGAAAACTCCAAATATAAAAAGTTATCTTCTGCCTATCGTGAGCCTTGGCTAGTTCACGAAGCCTTCATCTTCTACTTCATCCGAATTGGAAAGATACAAGTACCTGAAAAACAAAAGCTAAAAAGTTTTCGGATCAATAAGTTTTTGAATGAAATGCCAACGTATTCTAAGGATAAGTACGGAATTAACATCACTATACTGATACTGCATATCTTATTCTTGCTGCTGGATGGCCGCTATGGAGAGATTATTGATCGAACAGAATCATTGAAAACCTATACGCACCGGTATTTGCGTAAAGACCATACGTTTCGGAGTAATTG
>JALEHC010000324.1 GCA_022763215.1 Saprospiraceae bacterium | reverse complement strand
TGTGCACGGTGCCTGATTTGTCGGATACGATCCAGAAAATAAAGCAATATCTACGTCCAGGAGGGCAACTTATCGTATTGGAGCATATTCAGCCTCATTCGGCTTTCGCCAAATTTGCCGCAAGGCTAATCCAACCTGTATGGGGGCATCTGGCACTTGGTTGTCACCTTACCCGCCCGACTGATCAAATATTGAAAGCAGCAGGATTTACAGTGATCGAAGAAACTTACTTTCATAAAGGGCTTCCGTTTTATCAGGCTATTCTTACACACTAAACCCAATTTAAAATGCGTAAATGGCTAAGACAATTTAACTGGAAATACGCGATTGGAGAAATCCTCTTCATTTTTATCGGTATTACAATGGCCATCTGGTTCAATAACTGGAATGAAACGCGAAAAGCCCAAACCACCGAGATCAAATCCCTTAAAGAACTGCGCAATGCACTTCAGCAGGATGTTTATGACATTCAGGATAATATTCTGGGATTCAAATATCGGGTTGATCTTTATGAAGATATTATTGAGCACATCGAATCAAATACACCATTTGGCGACAGCCTGAAAACAAGGCTTTCGTTGATGATGGGCATCACCACTTTTATTCCTAATACAGGCGCTTATGAAACCCTCAAATCAAGAGGCCTTGAGACTATCACGGATGATAGTATTCGCTTGAGTATTTCACTGCACTATGACTATCACTACGAAAGTATTCAGGCCAGTGAAAGAAGACATTTTTTACATCGCCAGGAATATATTAAGCCACAAGTACTTCAAAAGCTGGACTTCTCCAACCAACTCCATCCAGTAAACTCAGAGGATTTGCTCCATGATTTTGAGTTCAAACAAATTATTTATTGGGCTTATCTAACGGACGGAGGGATGCAAGATAGATATGAAAACATGCTCAAAAAGTGTACTTCGCTCATCCAACTACTCAACCAAGAAATCGAGGAACTTAACTAAAGAAGCCTGACCAATTGGCCAGGCTCCTTGTAATCTCAATTATATTTTGAGGCGTCCACGCACAGGGTGAGCGTGAAACAAAATTATCGTAATAAAGTAACATCTCCTCGGTACAACAATACCACATCATCCACAAACTCTACCTCAATGAGATAAACAAAAACACCAGGATTCATCAGATCACCATTAAAGCGACCATCCCAAAGTTTCGTTCCACCAGAATCACAGTTCGGGAAGAAATCATCCCCTTCGTATACCAATTCTCCCCAACGGTCATAAACTTTCACCGTTGTAATCTCACGTACCCCTTGACAAGCAAAAATGCGGAATTCATCATTAAAGCCATCGCCATTAGGTGAAAAGGCATTCGGAATATAAACATTTCTGTTTCGATCAACTTCAACGGATACCTGGCCTTCCCCAACACAACCATTTTCATCGATTACCGTCAATGTATAGTTTACATCATCAAACGGAAATACAAATGGATTGCGAACAGTATCAGACGACAGGTAAATTGGTGGCTCATAAATAAAAGAATCGATATTACTGATATTGATCATAGGCATCAACTGAGTGGTGCTATCACCCAATTCAACCACAATATTATCTGGATCAAAAACTACTTCAATTTGTGGTGGCTGCTCAATAAATAAAGTATCTGTAAAGGTACAGCCTACTGCATCTAATACCGTCACCACATGAGTTCCAGCAAATACATTATTGAAAGGTACATTAGGTGGATTGGTGAAATCACTAATATCAACATAGTAGCTATAGTCGGTCAAATAGTCGGTTGCTGTACCACCAATAATAGTATCAACCGAAATACTAGTAGTACCATTAAAACAAGGTATCGGATCTGGCTCATTGATAATAGCAAAAAGTGGGTCTGGTTCTGTGATTTCAAAAGTTACACTATCTCGGCAACCGTTTATATCGGTAATCGTAATGGCGTAATTTCCAGCTTCTAGATTATCCAGAAAATCAATAGCAGTTGGATTAGTAATATTCGCATTATCCGACCAAGTGTAAGGCGTACTGGACACTGGATTGATGTCGTCATTAAAATTGTAGGTAACACCAAGAGCACCATCTGCTTCACCTCCACAGGTTACATTTTGAACATTAGCCTGGTCGATAGAAAGCATAAGCTCATCTGGCTCAGAAACTACGATATTGTTCTGTAAGAAAGTACATCCGTTAGCATCTGTAATTTGTACAGAATACGTATTGGCTGGCAAATCTGTGATAGTCTGCGTGTTTTCGCCTGTTTCTATCCAGAAATAATCGTAAGGAGGCGTTGCTCCTTGTACATCTATTGTAGCGACACCATCCGAAAGGCCATTGCAACTAACAGATTCGGTAGATGGGTTAACCGGGAAAAATGGTGGTGGACTTGGAACATCAATTTCACCCACCGCAAAACACTGATTCTCATCTGTAACGGTTACCATCTGAATGCCTGCACAAAGTGCAGTCGCCGTTGATTCGGTTGCGTCAAAAGTTTCTTCATCTGATTCCCAACGGAACGTAAATGAACCTGTTGTGCCATCACTATATTCAGCTGCGACTGTAGCCGAACCATCACAAGTACCTTCAGCACAACTTACTGAGTCAATTGCAGAAAAAGATAATTCAATCATAGGCGGATCAACAACTTCTGCCTGAATAGGTACCGGACCACATCCATTAGCATCAATCACTTCACCAGTATATGTGCCTGCCGGCAAATTCGGATAAACACTTCCACCAACGATCGTATCATTCATTGGTGTGTTCTCATATATGAAAGTATAAGGCCCTGTACCACCACTTACAAAAGTGATTACTTGACCATTGGTACTTCCCGGACAAGTTGGGTCCTGAACATTAATCGAATCAATGACCAAAGGATCTGGCGCAAGCACAAAAGCGGAATCTACCGTAAAACAAGCCGCCTCATCGGTAATGGTTACATAATAAACACCGGCTCCCAAGCCAGAGATCATCTGACCGGAATCGCCAGTACTCCATTCGTAAGATGCAATTGGTGCACCACCTTCATCAGCAGTTACCATTAGACTACCATCCATATCATCTGCACAAAGGATATTATCATCGTCCAGCATGGTAACGGTAGGTGGTGTCGGTGCAGAAACTTCCAATGTAATGGAAGTCTGACAGTTATTGATGTCCAACACATTTAGGGTATAAAAACCAGCCGAAAGCCCCGTCGCAATGGAATCCATTTGGCCATCAGACCAAGTGTAGGTATATGGTGCTGTACCTCCGTTAACTTCAACGATGATTTGACCATCATTTCCTACAGCACAGGTTTCGTTAGTGACAGGCTCTGCCAAATCCACCGTAAGCACTTCTGGTTCATTAACTATGAAGGTATCAATGACCTGACAACCGACAGGGTCGGAGTCTGTCATGGTTACGATGTATTGTCCTGGTGGCAAGTCAACTATCTCGCTTGTTGTTGCAGTATTGGTAGGCGCGGTAGTAAAATTATCCCAAGTAAAAGTATATGGAGTACTTGCCGCAGCGCCGGAAGTAGTACCTGTAATGAATATTTCACCATTATCGGCACCATTACAACGAATATCGGTAATGTCTTCATTGATTGTCAATAACTTAACTGGTGTGACCGTAAAGCATTCTTCAAGGGTACAGCCATTGTCATCGGTAACTGTCAAGCAATAAATTCCTGGATTTAGATCGGTAACGGTCGATTGATTGCCGGTAGAAGCCCCCAAAATCGGGCCCCAATCATAAGTATAATTTCCAGAAGTGGAAGTACCTCCTGTAGCAATCACTGTAATCTCACCGTCCATAGAGCCTGAACAAGTAGCATTGGTAATAAACGTATTGTTTGGCGCAATTTCAATGGGCCCCGGTTGTGAAAGTGTAGCACTAGCCGTAGCTTCACAACCAGCAGGGTCGGTAACTGTCACTGCATAAAAACCGGAAGGTAAGTCCGTTAATTCATCTACATTTTCATTACTCACATTCCAGTTGAATGTAAAATCATTCCCTGGATTTGGCTGAGCAACACCATTAAAAGTAACTGTTGCTTGAATAGATCCCGTAGAATCACCAAAACAAGTAGGGGAAATACCATTTAAGATAACCCCAAGAACAGGCCCTGCTAAAATTTCTACGGTATCAATTGCTTGATTGGCTGGGTTATCAGCATCTTCTAGGATTACTTCATACAATCCACTTGGCAAATCAGATATCGTTTCTGTATCGCCCGAATTGACCAGCGTGCCACTTCCCATATTTCCTCCCGTCAATTGAGTCCAGGTATAAGAATAAGGCGGTAACCCACCTGCCGCTGTAATCGTAAACGAACCATCCGCAAAGCCAGGACAAGAAACGCTATCCTGTTCCAAACCAAGGAATACAACATTATCCGAAACACATATGCTACCATCTACAAGGTTATATCCAAAACTCAATGGTGTCGGCATACTATTATCACCGATTTCGATGGCAGTCGGATCACCTGTAATCGCAAGCGGACTACACTCACCCAAACCACCGATTATATCAAAACAAATTTCAAAAACAGTCTCTCCATCAGGCAATGTCTCTCCCTGAAAAGATAAGTCTGCCCAAGTAAAGGTTACAGCACCGCTGCCCGTATTGAAAAATGAGGCATTGGACAAATCTGGTAATTCCGGATTAAATGCCTGTACCCCTGTAAACGACAATATTGAAGGATCAAAAGTAATCGTAAACTGCATTGAGGCTACATTCGTAAAATCTGATACAGTAAAAGGAACACAGATATTATCTCCCGGAAGGGCATTAGTCAGCGGAAATTCAAGGGTCACATCCTGACACCCACTCATGTCCATCGTAAAACTAGTGCCACAACTCTTTCCATCTTCGATCGTGATATTATAAGTTCCAGGCTGTGGTACAAAGAAGGTAATCGTATCACCATGATTAGCAACCTGATTGATATCACCAATAATTTCTGGATTTCCTTCCAGGGTAATGCTAATATCATAGATTTCCAGGTTATCAAATTCAGGCAAACCACCTTCTACTATAAATGAGCCGGTACATCCAAGCCCATCCACGCTATTGTTTTGCTGACTAGCTACAATTTCATTAAGATAGACTACGGAGAAAGCTTGATCAATGCGCGCACTGACACACGGCCCGCTTGGGTTGCCTTCATACTCTACATTAGGAAAAATGAGTGCATCGTAAGTAATCGGCGCAAAAAACAATTGTATTGGATCGCCGGCATTAAAAAACGCCTGCAAGTTGCCATCGTTAAAAAAGGTCGCATCCCCGTTAGTGGTATTGTCAGAGAAAATATAAAATGGCCCCACTGGCGGCGGCGGAGTTGTCACTAAACACATATCTGCGGCGATATCATCGAGTGTCATTCCATCGATAGTAGGCGGACATTCATAAAAGGCATAGCCTACCCCTGCTGGCGTAGCCGGGTTGGGGTCGCCACTGATATCAAAGTCGCCATTGTGATCAATCAGGAGAGAATCTCCCAGACACATGAAGATCGTATCAGGATCCGTATCATTACTTTGGCCTATGTAGTCACCAAAGGTAATGGTACCGGCATCATTACAGGCCATACGACCTGTCTCGCCACGAAACATGGCATTTTCTATTACTACGTTCGCTGGGACTTGGGCTGCTGCCTGGGTAAAAACCATAAGGCAGACAATAATCGGAATAAAAAATCTGGTCATTTTTTCCGGATTGTTATACTTAAATGTTAATGGGATTATCCCCTTAAAAAGACTAGCATTTCTTTTTCCGTAACACCCTTTTTCTCAAGGCTGCTTAAGGAAATGTAGGGCAGCTAGCCAACTTATTATATCAGACAGGTGGCAAAAATAGAGATCGGAAAGCAACTTCCAATTATTTTTGCCGTAAATCTGTCCGGTGCTTTTGATTCCTGATTGTTGCGGAAGATCATCCGCGGCACGAAACCGGTTTTAGTTTTTTCGCCTGTTTTAAGGTCGAAGTAACGGGAATTCAACTGCTGTTAATAAAGCAGTATTTTCTTAAAGATCAAATAAACAGGTAAAATGTGTATCGAATCCACTGATTTTTTCACCAATCAGCAATAAAAACGACTTTGAATCTATAAGTATTGCCAATAGCTTACATTCCAAAGTATTAATCTTTGGTCTGTAAAGCCACCCTTTCTATTAGACTTGTACATCGTGTCATGAATGAGCGAGAGCGAAGCAAATTTTATTTTGGACAAGGCGAAAAATCTACCTGTCGGTAGACAGGCGTAGGCGATGCCATAGCATCGGCGAGGCTT
>JALEHC010000323.1 GCA_022763215.1 Saprospiraceae bacterium | reverse complement strand
TTTTCAATGCTAATTTCTACTACCCCACCTGTAAATGGTGTCAAATCAATACTTTCCTGTCGCCAATCACCACAATTATTGGGGATAAAAAAAGCATTGCTATTTTCATCCGTTGCTAGTTCTTCTCCATATTTGTTGTAGAGGATATGCTCGGCTCCATTACATTCCTTTAGCTTGACCATCAATCGATCTCGTCGATTGTTGTGCTGCTCAGACAAGGCATAAGCGACGTCAAATTGCAGGCTGGCTTGCGCCAAATCGGTCAGATTTACGCGAAAGCGTAGATAGTCGCTTGTCCCCCAGCTAATACCGCTATAATTATTCATTCGAATACTACTCCCGGTACATTGCCCGGCTGGCGACCATTCCCATGTTTCGTCCTGATTAGGATTAATGATATCAATAGCTTCGAGTTGATTGTCATCAAACCCTTCGAAGAATGGTGCTGTTCCTGCTCCTAATACTTGGACTACACCCGTTTTGGTAATATTGTCACTACCCAGATTGTTGCTTACACTCAATTGTACATCGTATACGCCCTGTTCAGCATAGTTGACAACGGGTTCGGCTTCTGTCGAAGTAGAAGGATTTCCACCCGGAAAATACCAGTCGAAGCTGACATTTACAGGTCTGACGTTGGGAACAAAACGAACGTCACTACCTGCACAAATGAATTCTTCCGAAATAAAAAAGTCGATATCGGCAGGTGCTTCTATCGGTAAAATTTTAAATTGGAAACCACCGCTCGGCGCGACCATAGGTCGCTGCTGAATTTTTTCAGAATTGGAAATGGCTTCAATATAATAGGTAATCGTACTGCCTACTGTTTGTTCTGGAATAAAACCAAACCATAAGCCTTCTTCCATCGACAGGTTGGTCATTGGTACTTCTTCATAAAAAGACATGGCCTCCGTTTTGTAAAAAATACTTACCTCTTGAATACCACTGGAATGGCGAGCTGTCGCAAAAACCGGGTAATCTCCTCCGGTAATATAGGTGTCTCTTAATCTGCTATGTGCGATCCATAGTGGATCATCGGCTCCGATGAGTTTCGACACACAATGCAAGGCCCCCACGGAAGGAATAATTTCATTACAATCAATGCCGACTACATTATACCCGGGTAATTCTTGCTCATAAATAGCCAAGGCTACCGAATCAAGCGGATGATCATATACCGGCACCAAAATAGTGTTGTTGATAAAAAGTGAGTTGGTATAGGTGCGCAGGCAGCCATTTGCACGCAAGGCATTGCTACAGGGTGCCTGGCTCGGCTCATCCGGATAATTACCGAATTGATCTGGTGGCATCGGTATTCTCACAATGCGATATGGTCGATTAGAAGGCGTTTTAAAATGAGTAAGAATACGTTGAATATTGGCTTCTATTTGTGGGCCATCAGCGACTCCTTCCGGGTATTGGCCAACCAGCAAGGTTTCTTCGTCCAGCAATCGCATGTGCATATCCAGATGGTGAATGCCATCGTATGGAAGTTTTGGTAATTTGTAATAGCGTTCAATGCCCAAATATTCCTGAGCAATATCATCTAGGGATTCTTCTGTTTTGTCCGGATTTTCATCCAAAACCAAAGAAGATGAGAAAGCGGTTCCCCAGCCATCTGTCAGGTGGTTTCCGCCAGCATGAACCCAGTCGAAAGGCGATTCGATTGCTTCATAATGCTGGTATTCAAAAAAATCAGCAATGCCTCTCGGAATGGTATCATCTGATCGGCGTTCTTTTCGGTTGTAAATCCAGTCAATCAATTGAGCTTCGCCTGCGCCATTAGGGTAAACGGTCCAAGGGCCATAATCTCTGATCCAGATACTATTAAAAGGACGCTCAAGGAAATCAATTTGACTGAGGGCAATACCTTCGCTAAGTAAGTGGGTGCTTACTACTTCTGGCTCGTCGGTAACGATAAGTACTCTACATTCTTGCACCGCATGGCGTACAATTTCGGTGAGCGTTTCTGGTGCGCTGGTCCAGGTAATTGCAATGGCCTGAACTTCTTCCCATTCAGCCATAGTACGGACTGTACCAGGCGGAGGGCTTGGAATAAAGCTGCGCAGGGTCGTGTCTGGTCTTTGCGACCAAGCTACTATTACCCCAAACAGTAGAAATGTGATACTCGCTATTTTTTTCATGATACCAGGCTCTATATACGTTGTGAAAACAGGCGAGAATGATGATCAGGCATAGTAATGAAGCAATTCATTACGTGTATAAAGTTAAGAATTCTGAATAACTTTTTCAGGCAAACAATTGTCTTGGTGTTATATTATCAATAAATTATGCATTCAAATTCTGATGCATTGATGCTTCTGCAAATCCTGATTACAATTGGCGCTTCTCAGGTTCTGACGCTGGCCTTTCTCATTTGGTTGAAAAAGGAACGCAATCAGGCTGATTATCTGCTGAGTCTCGAACTCTTGCTGATGTTTTTGGTGATCATTTTCTATAATTATCACGATGAGCTGGCATTATTCTCTCCCGCTTGGACATTCGCCAGCTTTTGGTTTGCATATTTGGCTTTGCCTACTTTTTACCTTTACATTCGATCGGCTTCCAAAGGAACAATAGACTTTTATAACTGGAAAAACTGGCTGCCGTTTGTTCCCTTTACCTTGGTCATGGCTTTGTTTTGGCAAAATTACCTCCAATTTGATGCTGTTGAGCAGCAGGCGATTACGGCTCAGATTATGTCCTTATCTCCGCCAATATGGTACAAGTTGGTTTATTACGGGATTTTCTTTTTGGTTTTTCCATTGTATTTGTTGGCTTCCATGCGGTTGTTACAGGAGCATGAGCATTATATCCTTACCAAATTTTCTTATAAGGAGAATGTCAGTCTGGCATGGCTCAATCGCTTTTTGTGGGGGGAAGGCTTTGTTTGGCTAGGTTTTTTGCTATTCGAAGTGGTTGGTCATCATTTCCTGAATATTTTTGGCCATGATCATGGCTTTCAAGCTGCTTTTATTATTCTGATTGCGAGTATCATTTATCTGGGGGTTTATGGCTTGCGCTATCAGGGCGTTTTTGTAGATCGTAATGCAAGCCCTGAACCCGATATTGCTCGTAAGGAAGTGGTGGTGGAAAAGGAAGAAACAGCTCGGTATCAATCTTCTTCTTTGCAGGAAGAACGTGCTATCGCTTACGCTAAATCCATCAAAACTTATATGGAGCAAGAGCGGCCATATCTGGAACCAAGAATTACGATTGGAGAATTAGCTAGTCGGATGAATATTCCGGTTAATCATCTTTCGCAGGTGATCAATGAGCAGTTTGAGCAAAATTTCTTTGATTTTGTCAACACTTATCGCGTTCGGGCATTCCAGCAATTGGTACAAGAGCGCGACTTGCAAAGCTTTACCCTCCTTGCATTGGCTTATGAAGCCGGCTTCAATTCAAAGTCGAGTTTTAATGCTATCTTTAAAAAAATAGCCGACATGACGCCAAGCGAATATGTAAGAAGCCTCCGCAAATTACCATCCACCAAGATGAGTACCAACTCCTAAACTGCCAAGCATGATATTCAGGGAAAGCGGATTACTTTTTGAGTTTAATGGCGGATGGGACATCAGGAAGTATGACGAGCACAACTATTACCAAATTCTTGCAGGTACAGGACTAAAAGGCATTGACTTTCTGGGGATTTTTCAAGGGGCTAACCTTTATATGTTTGAGGTCAAAAACTATAGTATTCGCAATCAATGGCAAAAAACGGACCCCATGAATGTTGTTCGGGAAAATCCAGACCAGCTCGTCGAGAAAATTGCCCAAAAAGTACAGGATAGCCTTCGGCTTTTTCGCATTATACACCTTTATTATCATCGAAAATGGGTCTATCGCAATATGTTCCCGCTTGCGCGGAAATGGTACCCTGGCTTTCGAAAATGGGAGTTCTGGACTTCTGTTTATGAACTCAGTCTGCAACCCCAAAATGTACATGTCATCTTCTGGATGGAGACCGATCGTCCAGAAACGGAATTGAAGACCTATTTGCAACAGCGCTTGCAACAACAACTTTTGTTGGACGCAGCGCATATTCGAATCTGTGATCATCATGAAAATGGCATCCCCAACCTACTTTCTGTAAAAATGCAGTCCAAAAATGGAATATAAGGCATCCAGAGTGCCAAGTTTGGACGCATACTCCTTCCAAATCACCTTTTTTTGTGATCAATTCGCGCGCTTTCAATTCAAAGCAGGTAAAATGTAATTCACCAACCGCTTTTTACAATTCAACCTTGGAGGCTCGAATCAGGCTAAATTTTTTCAGACGTTTGTAAGGACTAAAAGAATTGATGATGAAAAAAATCACCCAAATGATCTTGTTTTGTTGCTTACTATTTGATGTAGGCCATGCTCAATCGAGCAGCCCATTGGAGCAATATGTACAAGAAGCCCTGAATACGAACATCGCCCTTCAGCAAGAAGAGTTGTCCTATCAGAAAAGTCTGGCCGCTTTAAAGGAAGCAAAAGGAAACTTCTTCCCCAGTTTTGGTATTCAGGCACGCTATTCTGTAGCCAGAGGCGGACGAGCCTTCGTAATTCCTATCGGCGATCTGATGAATCCGGTTTATCAAAACCTCAATGTCATTAATGATTTGGGGGAGTCGGCTACGCCAGATTATCCGACTATACCAGATTATCCACAAATTGAGAATGAGCAGGTAAATTTCCTTCGAGAAACGGAGCAGGAGACAATGGTACGGATGCGAATGCCGATTTTTAATTCGGCCATCCTCTACAATCATCGTATTCAGCAGAATTTGGCGCAAGCCGAAAAAATATCTGTGGAAGTATATCGAAAAGAACTGCGCAAGGAAGTAAAGACCGCTTATTTCAATTTTGCGAAAGCAAAAAAAGCAACAGAACTACTCGATGAGACGCAAAAACTGGTGGAAGAAAATCTCCGCACCACCGAATCACTTCATCGCAACAATAAAGTAACGATTGATCAGGTGTACAGTGCTAAAACAGAGGTGAAAGCAGTTGAACAGCAACGAGCGACTGCTCAGAAAAACCTGAAAGTAGCACAGTCTTATTTCAATTTTTTGCTCAACCGGGATTATGAAACGGAGATAACCCTGATGAAAGAGCAACAATTACCGCAGTCGGTGGTATCGCTTGAGCAGGCGAGAGCTAATGCCTTTCAACAAAGAGATGAATTTGAACAGCTCAACTATTTTATTGCAGCTACTGATCAAAAGGTAAAACTGAGCAAAGGAAATTTTCTGCCAAATTTAGGTTTAGCAGTCGATTATGGTATCCAAGGAACAGACTATAACATCACTTCTGAATCTGATTTTGTGATGGGATCGGTAGTATTGAATTGGAACGTCATGGATTGGACGACCAAAGCTAAAACGCAACAGGCGCAGATTGAAAAAGAGGAGCTGTTTAAGCAAAAAGCGGCAACAAAGCAGCAGATCGGTCTTCAGGTTGTGCAAGCCTTCTACGAATTGGAAGCTGCTGCACAGCAAATTGATTTGGCGAAAGCCGAAGTAGCTTCTGCACAAAAAGCTTTCCAACTGGTACAAAAAAAATACCATCAGGGCCAGGCAAATCTGGTAGAGTGGACAAATGCTCGCACTCAGATGACAACAGCAGAACAAAGGCAAAATATCGCAATCTACGATTATCAAATCCGATTGGCTGAATTTGAACGAGCTATCGGACAATAAAAAAATACAACATGCTTATCATAAAACAATCAATTCCATTTTTGCTAGGTGCCGCTTTATTGGTAACAGGCTGCAGTAGTGAAGAAACCGGAACAACGAATCAAGAAGAAAAAAGTATTCCTACGAAGCAAGTAGAAACTATTACGGTACGGCAGGTCGATTATAGTCCACGCATTTTTGCTAGTGGTCAACTTGCGTCCAAAGAACAGGCAAGACTGAGCTTTAAGACGGGGGGAATTATCAAAAAAATTGCGGTACAAGAAGGACAGTCTGTTCGAAGAGGACAATTGATTGCAGAGTTGGCGCTGGATGAAATTGCTGCTCAAAATCAGCAAGCAGCTATTGGACAGGAGCAGGCAGAACTGCAAGTAGAAAATGCCAAGTTAGCCTTGCAATTGGCGGAGCGAGATTTTAAAAATGCTAAGGGGCTGTATCAGGATAGCGTAGCTACGCTGGAGCAATTAGAAAACGCAGAAGTACAACTGGAAAATGCCAAAAACCAATTACAAGCAGCAGAGAAAGGGCTTAAGTTTTCCAAGCAGAATGTCGAAGTAGCCAGCTTTAATTTGGAGTATTCCAAAATTGTAGCTCCTTCTAATGGTATTATTCTTCGGAAAGTGGCGGAAGTTAACGAATTAGTTGGTCCGGGTACACCGGTCGTACTGTTTGGATCGCGTGAAAAGGCGCAGGTCATTCGAGTAGCAGTGACTGATAAAGATATCATTCATATCGGCCTAGGAGATCCTGCCGAAGTCTATTTTGATGCTTATCCGGACGAAGCATTTGGAGGTGTCGTACGCGAAATCGCGAGTATGGCAGACCCGTATACCGGAACATACGAGGTAGAAATTGAAGTAAAATTAGAAGGCAAGCGATTGCTTAATGGTTTTATTGGTGAGGTGTATATCGAAGGGGGCAATGAGACCTCTATGTTGGGCGTACCGGTGGATGCGTTGGTCAGTGCGGACGAGAAGGAAGGAATTGTCTTCATTTA
>JALEHC010000045.1 GCA_022763215.1 Saprospiraceae bacterium | reverse complement strand
AATACCTGTAATTTGCCGCAAGGCGATTATAGCACTTGTTGTAAATCCTTTGGGCGAAAGCCTGCCCCATGCGCGTGACGAGGGTTTCATTAATAGCTGCGGAAACTTCCGCCAGGTATGCAATTGGATCATCGGCGGGTTGATGATCTTCTTCAAAATGTGGAAAAGGGGTTAGCTCATTACTAATCTGGTGCGTCCAGTCTCGGGCTGTTTCGAAGTATTTTTCTTTGGCTTGCCCCAATACGTGTATGACTTCCGTCAAAACCTCTGATAAAAATACCTGACACAGTTTAAGGTCGATTGGAAATTGTGGATTGAAGATAAAATCAAGTCGATCCGCTTCAGCGATAGCAGGAAATTTCTGACGCACTTCGCGTCGAAGTGCAAAACGAGCACTATTGTCACGAACGACTAACTCAGCATAATGCTGTTCGAATTTCAAATAGAATTTAGGCAATAACTCTGCCTTTTCCTGAGCATTAGAATTATTGAACGATTGGTAGAAAGCAAGAAGAGAATTGGGAAAGCTACTAATAGGGACTTTCTTTTCGAGAAATTGCTGTAGCTTTCTCAAATCCTCTTCAATACTTGACTCGTGTAGTTTTTTGGTTCCAAACCACTTTCCGAAAATGGATAGCATATCTTACTTTATCACTTCTTACTCACTTTATAAATACTGTAAAATCCGAATGCCGATAGGCCCCAAGTAACAATTAATGCGATGAACCAGAGCACATTACCCAAGGTAGGGCCAAATGGATCTCTAAAAACATCATACATAAATAAGTTGTGAATTTGCATGGCAATGTGACCGACAGCCATGACCAAAAATCCCCAGGCTAGATAATTCATGCCTGTTCCAAAGATCCCTCCTTTTAGTGCTTGAGCTGTTTTAAAGCTATAGAATACACATAAAAAAAGAATTGGCAACTCAAAAATCCCGAATAACATAACGGGGCTCATATAATTCATCGAACCATCTGACTGGCCGTACAAAGAAGGACTAAAAAGTACAAAAACGAAGATACAAGTGACTAATGTTAAAGGTTTGTTTAAAGGTTTCATGTGATAATTTTGGTTAAGTGAATCGAAAGGCCATGTATTCAGTCTCACCTTGCATATTGTTCTGCTTTCGCAGAATAGTCTTCAGCTTTGGAATAAAAAGAACAGCTAAGAGGATTAGCCTGTGTTGTACTTTCTAGTGTGTTTCTAACACAATATAAATTATTTTTCGGAACAGGAAGACGTTAATTTTGCCCTTGAAAGACGATTTAATAAAAAACTGGTGGCAAAATTAATTACCACCAGTTTTTTAGCGAAAGCGAAAAATGGATTAATTATCCAGATATTTCACAGGTGAATTGGTGTTGTAAAAAACAAAAGACCATAAATCAGCTTGCTCTTCAATGATCTTGGAAGTTGGCTTCCCGGCACCGTGCCCTGCATCGGTCGCAATACGAATAAGCACAGGGTCGTCACCTGCATGTGACTTTTGCAGCTGCGCTGCAAATTTGAAAGAGTGGGCAGGTACAACGCGGTCATCGTGATCCGCTGTGGTGACCATTGTAGCCGGATATTCTACGCCTTCTTTCAGGTTGTGCAATGGAGAATAGGCGTACAAATATTTGAACTGCTCCGGATCATCGGCAGAGCCATATTCCGGAATCCAGCCTTTACCTACCGTAAATTGGTGGTAACGCAACATATCCATCACACCAACTGCAGGCAGTGCAACGGCATAAAGTTCAGGACGTTGTGTCATACAAGCGCCAACCAGCAGCCCTCCATTAGAGCCACCAGCAATGGCCAATTTTTTAGAGGAGGTATATTTTTGATCGATCAGGAATTCGGCTGCGGAGATAAAGTCATCAAATACATTTTGCTTTTTATCCAGCATACCGCCCTTGTGCCATTCTTCACCATATTCACCACCACCTCGAAGATTAGGCATCGCAAATACACCACCATTTTCAAGCAAAATCATGCGGGAAGCACTAAAAGACGGCGTCAAACTAATATTGAATCCACCATAACCATAAAGGTAACAAGGGTTGTTACCATCCATTTTCAGGTCTTTTTTGTGTACCACAAACATCGAAACTTCCGTGCCATCTTTGCTTTTGTACATCACCTGCTTTTCTACATAATCTTCTGGATTAAATTTCAGCTCTGTTTTGTAAAACAGTTCTGACTGAGCAGTATTGACATCATATTTGAAGATAGAATTTGGATAAGTAAAGGAGGTAAAAGAGTAAAACAATACATCGTGTTCTTCCCGGCCGCTAAAGCCACCTGCACTACCTAGGCCTGGTAATTTGATTTCTTTTCGGTTGCTACCATCGTAATCCATTTGGTAGAAGCGGTCTGTTGCTTTTTCGAGGTAGTTGGCAAACATTTTTCCACCACCAGTCGTCACATTTTGAAGTAGATTTTCCGTTTCTGGAACGATTTCTTTCCAATTATCTTGAGCTGGATTAGCCAAGTCAATTTCTACCAAACGATAATTTGGTGCACCTATATCTGTCAATACCAAGAATTTACCATCAAGATGCTTGATCACATTACTTTTATTGCTGTAGCCACCAAATAGCTCCACAAAATCACCACCTTTTTCGAGGTCTTTATAGTAAGTTGCGTAGCCATCAGTACCTGGAGCAGCTGTCAGGATGAGGAAACGCTTATCCTCGGTAAGCCCCACGAAATGATACATATCCGGCTTGCTTGGATCAGCATAAACCAGTTGATCTTCCGATTGGTCTGTTCCCAGTTTATGAAAATAAACAGAGTGGTTCTGGTTGTTACCAGATAATTCCATGCCTTCTGCTGGTTCTGGGTAGCGGCTGTAATAAAAGCCTTCATCCGTCCAAGAAGCCCCGGAAAACTT
>JALEHC010000322.1 GCA_022763215.1 Saprospiraceae bacterium | reverse complement strand
AGTGATTTCCCTAAAATACACAAATGATCAAACAAGCTTTACATCCACTCGTCTGGTTACCGGCTTTACTAATAGCCAGTTTTTACTACTTGATTCCAGTTATAGCAGACTATATCACTTCTTATCCGGCTTACGCCAAATATGCCAATGGTGCAGCCGCCGTAATGGTAAAGGAACTACAAGCTGGACTACTTTTCCCTTTCGGGAAATACTTACGTCCGTCACAGGAGCAATGGCTTGTATTTCCTTATTGGTTGCTCCTTTTTTGGGTATTCCGACTTGGATATTTGGCCGTAAGGCCATACGCTAAGTGGATAGCCCTAGCACTGAGCTTGGTACTGTTAACCCTTTATATTTTCCCGGACGTATTATTGGTACTCGATAATGAAAAACCGAGTATTTCTCGTGGTGGCGTAGCCAATGGACAGGTAGAAAACGCCAAAAGACTGCCCTTCAGAGGCGACAATTATACGACTTATTCTTTTTCGGGCTACCTACTCGGTCGCACCTATGCCCATGACCGAGTAAAAGCGACCGTACTTGATGCCTATGGTATTTGCGAAAGCAGCTGCCCGGAAATCACGTTTGTTCTTGGAGAAATTGGTTGTAAAGGTGGCGGACGCTTTATTCCACATATCACCCACCAAAATGGAATGAGTGTTGACTTTATGACTCCTATGCTCCGACATGGACAAGCTTACAAGAGCCACCATTTGCTAAATATTTGGGGTTACGGCTGGGAATTTGACAAGAACGGGCGGAAAGGAGAGGTAGAAATAGACTATGAAACGGCCGCCAAACATATTTTTGCGTTGACACAAGCAGCCAAAGAAAATGGTCTACGGATAGCAAAAGTTATTTTTGATCCTGTATTGCGGCCTCAGTTATTGGATACAAAATTTGGTCCAAAAATCAAGCACCTGCCTTTTACTCGAAATCGAGTGATCATCAGACATGATGACCATTATCATATTGACTTTGAAGTAAAATAAAAACGCCTGATCAAATGCTCGATCAGGCGTAGATAGTTTATTTTTCGTTATCGTTATCATCGTCCTCCTCTTCCGCATCTTCTTTATCCAGTTGTGGAATGAGGCTACCCGGCTTGTCTGGCGACAAGTTGTAGGAGACGTCCATATCTGACAGTACCGCATCCAAGATTTCATCTTCGCCTTCGATATAGCCGTCTTTAAGTTTGTGGCCAAAAAACACTCCCATAGTGCTATAATAAGTAGCCGTAAGGCCACCACGCAAATCTTTAATTAGATCATACATTGGAGTATCCAGTTCGCGTTCGATCATTTTGATCAGAATCATTCCCTGGGTTTTTGTCAACTTTTTTAGCGGATCTTTGAATTCGTCTTTGAGTCGTTTATTCAGTTTGCGGATATATTTTTTACGTTCGCGCTTTTTCATATTCTGCGTAACATATTCCACTTCTCTGAAAATCTTGATCGCTTCTACTGCATACGGGTATACTTTTACCGCGTAGCGGCGATAGCGACGATAACGGCGATAATCATCGCCCTCAAAATTTCGGGGGGTAGAGATGGAAATATCATTCAAGCTAGCCAGAATGAGGGTATCTCCACACTCATCAATCATAAAAGGCATCACTTGCCCGTTAATCTTTACTTCTCCTGTTTTTCCTTCCTGCGCCATCACTGTAGAAACCATCAAGATGGCGATCAGCACATTAAAAAGAATTTTATTCATGGTACGCTTTTATTTTCTCTGATAGTCTAGTCATGACTACCTATTTGCTTGCAAATTATACTAATTTAAAATAAGACGTCGAAAAATTTGTTCGCCTTTACTAATAATACGGAAACGATTGGTTCTTTTCCCGGATTTTGGCGAAAGCCAGACGACAACTCAAGCTCATTTTAGACAGCAGATTGATAATCATCCATTTATACAAACGATTTCAAACATACTTCTACTACTTAAGACGATGCTTTTTTGAAAAGGTTAACTTTTAAAATCTTAAAATTAGTTTAATGTTGAGAGGAGCGAAGGAAGTAGAGAAGAAACTCCCATAGACCATATTGATCTATGGGAGTGGCGCATTGGGATTACTTTTTAGGCCCCATGTATTTTTGTTTGTACTTTTCGTACAATCCTTTTTGTTTGTTGTCCAAATCGACATTACGGCCCTGAATAAATGCAGCCTCAATATTGGAGCTGCGCATATCAAGCGCATCGCCACTACTGATGATTAAGGTAGCATCTTTTCCGACTTCGATAGAGCCAAGCTGTGTATCTACACCAAGGATTTTTGCTGTGTTTAATGAAATTGCACTAACTGCATCTTCATATTTTAAGCCAAATCCTACAGCATGACCTGCCTGAAACGGCAAGTTACGCTGTTGCCAGCTTCCTTCATTTTGCAAACAAAACAAGACACCTGCATCTTGCAACATGGCCGGAGTTTTGAAAGGCTGATCAATATCGGTATCCACACGATTAGGCAGTCGATGCGTAGGAGATAAAATAACGGGTACTTTATTTTCTACCAGCAAATCGGTAACCATCCAAGCATCTTCGCCACCAACAATGACTGCATCTAAACCATGCTTTTTAGCCAACATAACCGCTGCTGTTATGGCCTTTGCATCGTCTACATGCACATAAAGTTTGCGTTCTTT
>JALEHC010000321.1 GCA_022763215.1 Saprospiraceae bacterium | reverse complement strand
ATGTTGAACAATTGAAAGGTCAAAGGACGGTATTCTTTGTAAGAAATAAAATAACGATTGAAAAATCGCTTTACTTTTTTGAAAAAAGTGTGGTGGACAGATTTCGTTTTGGAAGCTCGAAAAACATAAAAAGACGAGAAGCAGGTTTTTTTATGGAAAAAAAGTGAAGAAGAAAAAGGTAATAAAATATTTAATTTTTCACCTTTAATGGATTATTTATTTGATTTACAGGGTTTTAGGTTTGTTTTGATGCTGTTTTATTTTCACAATAGCTGGTTTTTGTCTTTGTCTTAACTTGTATGTTATTGCATATTTGTAATGTGATTGGTGAGCAAATAGAGGAGAAAGGAAAAAACGGCGGTTAAAAGAGCTGCCCAACTAATTTGAATATGTTCATGGGATTATAATTTGTTGGTGAAGGTCGTCCCAGTTTTGCTGGGACGATACCCACTATCTTTAAGTTCCATTATTTATAAAGAATAAACGAAAAATTAGCACCGAGCCTAAAATTAAAAAGAAAGGCGATTAGCTAAGTAATCGCCTTCGAATAAGGTCACGTTCATGGGATTATGCCGTTGCTGGCTTAAAAAAAAAAGATCACAATTTGTTAATTAGGTTCGTGGATTATGTTCATCATTGCTGATGCGAAGATATAACATTATTTGCCATCTCCCAAGCTTTGGTAAATAATTTGTTTAAAGAATTTTCTATTAATTTTGGATATGTTCATGGGATTATCAAAATCGCCCGTCACTGACGGGCGATTTTTTTTTGCTATCTAGAAAAATATATTTTGAGCTGTTCTAAATGTGTTGGCGTGTGCCTCAATAATGTGTGCAAGCCTTTCCGAATACCCTCCACCCATACTTACGGCTACCGGAATATCATGGTCATAGCAAGCTGCCAGCACGATTCTATCTCGCTCTCTACAACCTTGTAAAGACAAGCTTAAACGGCCAAGTTTATCCGATTCTAGTACATCCACACCAGAAAGATAAAAGATAAAGTCAGGTTCGACATCATCAATTAGCTGAGGCAGTGTATTCCGAAGTTTTTTTAGATAAGGCTCGTCGGTTGTTTTATCTGGCAAACCAATGTCAAGATTAGATGGCTCTTTTCGTAGTGGATAGTTTTTTTCGCCATGCATACTAAAGGTAAACACCCGATCCTCAGATCGGAATATCTGAGCTGTACCATTGCCTTGGTGTACATCCAAATCTACCACTAATATCTTCTGTGCATCCCCTTTTTTTAGCAAATAATTAGCTGCAATAGCAATATCATTCAATAAGCAAAATCCTTCTCCTTTGTATGTAAAAGAGTGATGAGTTCCTCCTGCTACATTCATGGCTACGCCATATTGCATAGCAAAATAAGCACATTGTAGGGTGCCATTCGCAATGTGCATACCTCGACGAACCAGCGTTTCAGACATTGGAAACCCAATAGCCCGAATTTCTTTTCGACTGAGTTGCTGATTTTTTAGTTTGTTCCAGTATTCTTGGTCGTGGGTAAGCAAGATGGTTTCCTCCGCCAGCGGAGGTGGCTCAAAGAAATTAGCTTCGGTAATTGTTCCCTCATACAACAACTGCTCCGGGAGCAGTTCGTACTTTACCATTGGGAAGCGATGCTTATCGGGCAGTTCGTATTTATATATAGGAGAAAAAGCAATCTTCAGCATGTCATTGTCATTCTACAACCAAAGGAATGCTTTTTGTAGAAAATTGTTCGAATAAAATAATGCTTTCTCTTTGGCCGTCTTTCACTGATCAAAAAAAGTCATATCTTAATAATAAAACGCATGTCTTCGCTTTCGCTAAATGAACCTCCGATCGACACTTATTCGGTTTTCTCGCCTTCCAGTTTCCGGCAGCAAACACTCAACTGGCGTCCTTCTTTAGCTATTTCTGGTCGGTTTATTCGGATTTTATCGGCAATGGTGCTATTGTCAATGGTGGTATATTTGACTATTAATCTTTTAGCCTGGGCTGATACCTGGTGGCTAAAGGCAGGTGTTTGGCTATTGGCCATATTTGGCTTTATTATGATCGCTTATACCTTATTAATAGTAGACTATTATGAAGAAAAAAGTAAAGGTAAGGCAAGCCCGGCACATGATCGACTAGTACGATTGGCGAAGCAGTTGAACGTTGATTACAATCGGATTTGGCATGAGCCAGAACAAGCATTCCATTTGGGGGTAATACTAAATTGGGAAACACTTATTTTGGTGGATTATCAAACTGATAAAGGAATTATCCTGCAAAGTTCAGCGATTGAAAGCCTGCAAAGTGAAGCACCCAATGCGATTGATAACCAAGCGATGGTTGTATTTCCCGAAAGGGAAAACAAAGGCCAGGAAAAACTTCTGGTGCGCATGAAAAATGGAACTATCCTGCAAATTCACTTTGGACCTTATCTGCTAAGCCCCGCAGAATGGGGTATCGGACGCCCCGATCGAGAAGTAAAAGCAGATGAATTAGTGGCAGAGATCCATGCTATGTGGGACACTTTTGCAGAATACAAGGAATGAGTATTTGGGCAGGTGGGAAACAATAGTAGTTTTGCACTAAAAGGGAAAAACAGATGGCGAAACGGACTAAAAGTCAGGAAACCAAACAACTGATACTCCAATCGGCACTCAAGCTGTTTAATCAGGATGGCTTTGTTAATGTACGTTTGCAACATATTGCAGATGAGGCATTTATCAGTGTAGGAAATCTGGCTTATCACTATCCAAACAAAGCCGCTATTTTCGAGGCGATTTACGGAAAGATTACGGAAGAACAGAAGGCATTGTTGGTAGAATTTCGGATCGTTCCCCTTTTCGATAATATAGAAAGCTTGATTCAGCAAACTTTTATATTGCAGCAACGCTACATCTTTTTTTATTTGGACACGCTTGAGATTCTTCGGGCATATCCAGAGCAAGCAACCGCTCACCAACGTCATATTCGATGGCAGGAAGAACTACTAAAAACGATGATTGATTTTAATGTATCCAGAGGTGCATTTTTGCCGGAGTTAATTCAGGGGAGTTATGAGCAACTAGGTCGGCAGCTAAGAGCACTGATGGATAGTTGGCCGGCCCAGCAGCAGATAAAAGGCAATGAGGTCGCCAAGGTAGAAGACTTTAGTCAGGCGCTTTGGTCTTTGCTTTGTCCTTTATTTACAGAAACTGGAAAACAAGAATATTTGCAGATGAGGCAATTAATGCAATCGAAAGGTTATTAGCGGGGGATATGTCATTCTGTTTAATCGTTTTTGGAAAGAGCGCCTCAAAAGTTGAACAAATATATCGAGTTATTTAGATGTTTTCCAAATTAGAAAAGCTTTTCTAAAATAATGGTGTTGTGATTTCTTAGTAGATTTTTGTTTAATTATATTTGGTATAGATAAAGCAGCGCAAAATTCAATTTACCGTCTAAACGCTGTTTTAGAACTATATTCTAAACAAAAAACAACACCTCATGGCGAACGTTCTGTGGCTGCAGGGGGGCGCATGTAGTGGTAACACTATGTCGTTTCTAAATGCAGAAGAACCAACTGTTGTAGAATTAATAGTTGACTTTGGCGTCAACATTCTATGGCATCCTACCGTAGGCCTTGAAATCGGTCACCAAGTGTCTGATTTGATGCAAGATTGCATCGATGGCAAAACGCAGTTAGATATTTTTGTATTTGAAGGTTCGATCGTTCAGGGGCCAAATGGCACCGGAAAGATGAATTATTTTGCAGACCGTCCGATGATGGAGTGGGTGCAAGAGCTTTCTGATGCAGCTCAGTTTGTAGTGGCTATTGGCGACTGTGCAACCTGGGGCGGTATCCCGGCTGTTCCGCCAAACCCAAGTGAGTCTACTGGTATGCAGTTTTTGAAAAAAGCTAAAGGCGGCTTCTTGGGCGCTGATTTCAAATCAAAAGGTGGCTTGCCGGTAATTAATATTCCTGGTTGTCCTGCTCACCCTGACTGGATTACCCAAATTTTGGTAGCGATCGCAACGGGCCGTATTGGTGATGTTTTGTTAGATGATTACCACCGACCAAAAACATTCTTCACAGATTTTGTTCAGACTGGATGTACAAATGCCATCAGCTTTGCGCAAAAAGTAGATGGCCATTTTGGTAAGCGTGGTGGATGTTTGTTTTACGAAGTTGGCTGCCGTGGACCTATGACGCGTGCAAGTTGTAACCGCATTTTGTGGAATCGTACATCAAGTAAAACCCGTGCCAATCACCCTTGTCTTGGTTGTACGGAGCCTGGCTTCCCACACCATGACTTGAAAAAAGGCAGCGTGTTGAAGACGATGAAATACCTTGGCATTTTGCCAAAAGATGTTCCTACCGGAACCAACAAACTGGCATACTACACTCGTGCAGGATTCGAAAAAGTGATGGGTACTTTTGAAAACCTGACTGGTGTTAACAAGGAACATTTCGAAACGTCTAAGTAAACCGTCAGCTCATTTGCCGCAAAGGCAATAGGGCAAAAAGTAGATCCTAAAAAAGAAAAAACATGTCTTCAGTAAAAGAACTTAATATATCGCCTGTTGGCCGTGTAGAAGGTGACCTCGATGTAAAGGTATACATGGAAGGAGGTCGTGTAACACGTGCACATACACAGGCAGCCATGTTTCGTGGCTTTGAAAAAATATTAGTGGGTAAAGACCCACAGTCTGGTCTGATTGTAACACCTCGTGCTTGTGGTATTTGTGGTGGTTCGCATCTTTACTGTGCTTCTTCTGCTTTGGATGTAGCATGGCAGACTACGCTTCCGCCAAATGCATTGTTGTTGCGTGCAATTGGCCAAGCAACTGAAACTATTCAGAGTATCCCGAGATGGTTTTATGCCATTTTTGCTACGGATATGGCGAATAAGAAATTTGCGAATAAGCCATTGTATCAGGAAGTAGTGAAGCGTTTTGCCGCTTATGTAGGTACCTCTTTTCAGCGCGGAGTGACAGCAAGTGGACGTCCGGTAGAAGTTTATGCCTTGTTTGGTGGTCAATGGCCACATTCCAGCTATATGGTACCAGGTGGTGTAATGTGTGCACCGACATTGAAAGATATTACCCGTGCACATTCCATTATGAACCACTTCCGCAACGATTGGTTGGAGACCGTTTGGTTAGGCTGTTCTATTGAGCGCTACATGCAAATCAAGAGTTGGGATGATTTGATGGCTTGGGTAGAAGAAAATGAATCGCAGCGCAATAGTGATTTGGGCTTGTTTATTCGCGCCAGTCTGGAATTTGGTTTAGATAAGTTTGGTCAAGGCGTTGGTAAATTCCTAGCCTGGGGTACTTATCTACACAAAGATATGTACAACAAACCAACCATTGAGGCGCGAAATCCAGCGGTGATAAGCCCTTCAGGTTTTTGGGATGGTAAGAAGTACTACGAAGCAGATCAAAAGCAGGTTGCAGAGCACGTAAAACATGCTTGGTATATGAATCAGGCAGACGCCATGCACCCATTTGATGAACCAGCTCCGACACCTTCACATGATTCCAGAATTTTGGAACATACCGATTTTGACGGCAAGTACAGCTGGTCGAAAGCACCTCGCTTTATGGATTATGCTGCGGAAGCAGGACCATTGGCTCGTGTGATTATGGCTGCTAATCCAGCTAACCAAGATCACCAGATTCAAGATCCTTTGTTTGCAGATATTATGGAAAAAATGGGACCTTCTGTGTTTACGCGTGCGTTGGCTCGTGTACACGAGGCACCTCGTTTATACACTATGATCAACGATTGGTTAAGCCAGGTCAGACTAGATGATGAATTCTACATCAAACCAGAGGAAAAAGATGGTATTGGTTGGGGGGCAACTGAAGCAGCAAGAGGTGCTTTGGCTCACTGGATCAAGATCAAAGATGGTGTGATTGAGAATTATCAGATTATCGCACCTACTACCTGGAATGTAGGGCCTAATGATTCGGAAGGCAACCCTGGCCCGATTGAAGCGGCTTTGGAAGGTACCGAAATTGAAGATCCACATGATCCGGTAGAAGTAGGTATGGTAGCACGTTCATTCGATTCTTGTTTGGTTTGTACGGTGCATGCACACGACAATAAGACTGGTAAAGAATTGGCTAAGTTTAAGCTATAGCAATAATAATAGCGTAGAAATATGGAGAGTCCGCTAAGGAATTAGCGGACTTTTTTTAACCCATTAATGTTATGAGTGCAGTAAAAGAAGACCAACAAATTGCTATTCTGGGCTTTGGAAATCCGGTGCGAGCAGATGATGGTGTTGGGGTATATGTTGCCCAGCAATTATTGGAAGTTTTTGAAAAAAATGAGCAGATTGAAGTTTTTGATATGGGAACGGCTGCTTTTGAAGTCTTATTTCGACTCAAAGGCCGTGACAAAATCATTTTGGTAGATGCTGTAATTAATGCGGAAGAACCAGTTGGGAGCATTTTTAAATTGCCAGCCGAGGCAGTAGAAGCAGAAGTGGAAGATGACCCAATGGTATTTTTACACGGGCTAAAATGGCATCAGGCACTTTCCTATGCAAGAAAAATGTTGCAAGAAGACTATCCAAAAGAAGTGGAAGTATACTTGATTGCTATTGAAGATACTCGCTTTAATGTGGGGATGTCGGAGGTGGCAAAGCAAGCAGCTGACCGGGTAGTCGATCTGTTGAAAAAAGAATTACTAACATCTTCTGAAGTCACTTCCTGATAAATAATGACAATATGTTTATTCCACCAAATCATATTCAATCAACAAAAAAACAACAAGAAACAGAGGCGCTCATACAGTTGCAGTCTGCTCATCTACTCATCCGGTATGATCTGGCACAGGAAATTTTTGGTAAAGACTATAATGTATATACTGTTTATTACCCAGAACGAAATAGCCTGATGGTGGCACCGGTGAGTGACGAATTATTCAAAAAGTTGCACAAAGCCAGCCAGGCTTTACTAAAAGAAAAAAACAGCCGAGGCGATCGGACGATCGCCTTGCACGATATATTGCTTGATCATCAGATTGATCCTCAAGACAGAAGCTTGGCTTTCAATTATCAGGAAGGCCTTGGCGTTTTAAATATTCAACTATAATGTATCTTTCTTCTGACATACCTTCTGAAATTATTCCGGAAAAGGCAGGCAAGAAGAAAGACCTGACATTTCTGGAAAATGATAAATGGCTACTCGATAGTATTGTACATTACCTGATTCAGTATCGAAAAGGCCGTTGGTTTTTGACCATGGTGTATATCTATAGCAAAAATCCATTTCAGCTACTTTGTCGCAAAATTGATCACTATCCTTCAGAGAAACGGGCATTAACTTATGCCCAGATTTTTCAAAGAGGTATCCGTAAGGATGCCAGAGGAACTTTAAAACTTAATCCGGATGCTTTCCGTATATGCTCCAACTAAATATCACGATCAAATTCTGAATATCATTCAGCAGGCTGATCGACTGGAAGAATTGGTCACTATCATTGATTATCTTGATCATCGCCCAATTCCTAATGGTCATAATGTATTGATTCGACAGGAAGAAATTTTTCCTCTGATTGACTGGCACAATATTCAGCCGCCATTTATTCTTCCAGAGCAATTACCACTGACTGCTGCCAACTTACTTGGTATTCTTTTTGCCAAACTCAACAACTATGAACAAGCACATGCTTATCTGAAAGATGAAAACCCGGCTTTGTTTAAAGAACTGGATTTTGTCAATCGCCTTCAGTTAGGGATTGCCGTGGCTCCTGACGAATTGAGCGGAAGCTATACCCCGTTTGACGAATATCGGTTGATGCACAATCAGGCTGTTGTACGCCACTATTCGCCAAATTTGAGGCCTGAAGATCTTGATCAAACTAAATATTTTTACCTGGAAGCCGTACAAGCCGCACCAAATCCGGAGTATCGCGCTTTTAGCGGAAGACATTTTGCTTCACTGCTAACGGATTTGGGTGAGCTTGAAGATGCGGAGCGACTGCTCCATGCCATGCAACATGAGCAGCTTTCGCGGGAAGCAAAAACGGAACTTCGTTATGGTCTTTGCCAGGTTTGGATGCAACAATTGCAGGTGCCTTATGATGAGGAATTGCTGGAAAAGCTCAAAAAAATGCTTTGGGAAGTACTGACCGATTATCAGGATCAAAATCGTAAAGTAGAGCAGGCACTTGTATTGACTGATGCCGGTATTATTGCCAACTATTCTGAAAGCTGGGCAGAAAGCCTTGGGTATTTTAATCAGGCATTGCACCTTTTTGAAGCCGAACAAATGCCTGAAATGGCGGCTAATGTCCAATACCGAAAAGGTACCTTGTTATTCACATGGGCGAAGCGAGGCAATCCGCAATTTTATCGTACCGCTGCTGAAAGTTACCAGAAAGCCGTAAAAGTATTTACAAAGGAGGTTGCTCCGGAAGTGTATGCTGAAATTCAGCATCATCTAGGTATTATTTATGCTGAAATACCCGATGAAGTTAAGAAGAAGAGTATCTGGGCAGGCGTATCCAACGCCGCTTTTCAGGAGGCATTAGCGATTTATACAAAACAAGACTATCCCTACGAATACGCGAGTATCTGTAATCATTATGCCAATGCACTAACTCAATATCCGGAAGCGAAGTTATCCGATAATGTTGAAAAAGCAATTTATTATTATCAGGAAGCATTGGAAATTCGCAATGCAAACGAATACCCGCTGGAAAGATGTCTGAGCTTGTTAAACTATCTTGAAGCGCAGTGGAATCTCGGCATGCCCGAAGACAAACTCGAAATCGAGCGGTATGAAGATATGCTCGAAAAAGCAAAAGAAGTACTTTTGCTTACGCAAGATCCACAGCTATTGATTGAGGCAAATGGGCATCTCGAAAAGCTGGAATTCTTGAAATCAGCCTATGCCTGATCTGATAAATAATTTGACATGCACGAAATATCATTGGTAAGAACTATTTTTAATACCCT
The DNA here is from genome assembly GCA_022763215.1 of Saprospiraceae bacterium. Taxonomy (GTDB): domain Bacteria; phylum Bacteroidota; class Bacteroidia; order Chitinophagales; family Saprospiraceae; genus JALEHC01. The sequence continues at coordinate 957 of JALEHC010000321.1, read as the reverse complement.
GGAAGCAGAATTTTCATCTCAGGAACTTCAACGCCTAAAAGCTATTGATCTCAAAATTGGTAAATTGTCGAATGTCGAACCGCTTCTCATGCAAAATGCATTCGATGCCGTTACTCAATCTGAACAGAAATTTCTGAGTGTTCAACTAAATATGGAGGTCGTGCCCATCGAAATTTTTTGTGCAGATTGTGACCAACATTCTACTATCGAAAATTATAAATTTGCTTGTTCTTCTTGTGGCAAACCCAATAATAATGTGGTTAAAGGAACCGAATTGCTCATTCATCGGGTTCATTTCCACGATCGACTATCTGCAACAGACGCCTGACAATTATTGCTAATTTTGATTAAATTTTTTTTTAATCATCCCATTTTGTGGAGGGACACGTATATTCACATACCTCATCGAGAGATGAAGGCGAATCCACAAAATGAAAAAAATAAACCACACATATCGACTCCTTCTGGTCAGCTTATTACTGCTCATTTATGCGCAGTCGACCTTTGAGGCTTTCGTGCTGGAGAGTTTACATATTGTGGATCACCTGGTAGATGACTGGCAGTCTTTTCATCAGCATAGCTTACATGCACACGACCACAGCCACGATCACCATCATCACCACCACATTCAAAAAAAATCTGAGCAGGACGATACAACGAAAGTGCCAATCGTAAAGCCCAAGAAAAAGAAGGACTTTCAATCTGAAATGCTTACTTTTTCCGTTTTCTCTGATCTTATTCCTGAGGCTGACTTCTTTTACACTTTCCATTTATCTGCTCCTTTCATCGCTTCTATTTCTCCGCCCCCAAGGCCCACCCACCTCCATATTACTTAAGTATAAATTCATTTACCTGCCGCGAGTACGCAGATGACAATTGTTATGTCATTTTCAAAGCAGCAAAAAGGTAAGATTCCTTAATTCAAACATGCATACGTCATATTCTGGCTTCCATTTT
>JALEHC010000320.1 GCA_022763215.1 Saprospiraceae bacterium | reverse complement strand
TTCCAGATAAATTTGCCAGCGATCTGCTTTCGGTTGAATGGATTGTATTTGTCCGACTAAGTATTCTGGTTGAAAATGACCATAATGATTAGGGCGGTTAAATAAATCTTGTTGTTGTGTAAGCTGAAAAATAAATAAGGTTAGCCACGAGAAAAGGAGTAGCCCGGGTATCCATCGCCATTGATAGGGTACAGGGCGAAAGCAAAAATAGAGCCATATAAGAAGACCAATGCACAGAAAGAATGGAGCATAAGGTACAGATACAGAACAGGAAAAAATGTAAGTGAGCGAGATTCCGAAAAGGAGTGGAGATAGCAAGCGAACAAAAGGAATTGTCCGCCATTTCATAGCTTTTGATTTTGATATGACATTATAACGCAGTAAAAGCTATACGAATTGGCTGGTGGGAGTGCTATTTTTGGAAAAAATGGCACAAGGAACTTAAAAAAATATTGTTGAAGGAAGTGGTTAATTGATTATCAGTGCTTTGTCATTTAAGATTTCAGTGTGTAAGGTTTACACTAATTCGATCGTGTTTGCTTGGGAGGAGTACAATATTTTTTTTAATTTCGCTGGATAAGATTCTTGGGTTTTCAGAAGTAATGACTATGATAAATTTAGATGGTTTTTTTAAATCGGCCTTCACCGTCGATAATGTAATTTTCGGATTTGATGAAGGTGATTTAAAAGTATTGTTAATCAAACGTGGAGAAGAACCATTTGAAGGCCAATGGGGTTTGCCCGGGTATTTTGTCAAAGAAAATGAAAACCTAGATCAAGCAGCTGTACGTACGCTGGAAGAGCTGACAGGATTGCGCAAAGTATTTTTGGAGCAAGTAGCTACTTTTGGTGGCGTGGATCGTCACCCTTCCGGAAGAGTAATTACGGTTGCCTATTTTTCGCTGATCAAGATTAATCAATATACGATCCAGCCTTCTTCTATTGCACAGCATGCTGAGTGGGTTTCTATAAAGGATGCCAAGAATCTGGCTTTTGACCACGGTGATATTCTGAAAGCCTGTTTTAATCGGTTAAAGCTTTTGGTTCGTACACGTCCGGTCGGTTTTGAATTATTACCGCCCAAGTTTACCCTCACGGAGCTACAACACCTTTATGAAGCTATCTTAGAAACCGATTTGGATAAGCGCAACTTCCGTAAAAAAATCTTGTCGATGAATTTGTTGATCGATCTTGATGAAACTCAGGAAGGAGTTGCGCACCGCCCTGCTCGTTTGTACAAATTTGACAAGAAAAAGTATGACGAATTATTGGCGGATGGCTTTTCGTTCGAATTGAAGGAGAGCCGCCGGAAAATTGCAGAGCACCTACAGAATTAGGGAGAAATTATTGTTATTTGGATTTGATCTAAATAATATTTATCTGAGTCCTATCTGATCAAAAAGGCAAAGAATTCAGTTATAATACAGAGCAATTAGCTAGCTTTGGAAGTCTTTTCCGAATCACTTGCGCAATGTCAGGAAAGCTGCCTTTTTGTGCAGCCGAAGTGAAGAATGACAAGCGAGAAAAGAAAAGCAGCGGAGAGCGCAAGCACGCGCATCCGATAGAAAAAAGATTTATATTTGTGTACTATGAAGAATATTAGAAATTTTTGTGTTATCGCACACATCGATCATGGTAAGAGTACACTTTCAGATCGATTGTTAGAGCATACTCAGACGATCTCTGAGCGAGATATGCAGAATCAGGCTCTGGACGATATGGACTTGGAGCGTGAGCGGGGTATTACGATTAAGAGTCATGCTATTCAAATGAATTATACGCATTCCGACGGAGAAGTATATACACTGAATCTTATTGATACACCGGGCCACGTTGACTTTTCCTATGAAGTTTCACGCTCCATTGCAGCCTGTGAAGGTGCTTTGTTGTTGGTAGATGCTTCTCAGGGTATTCAGGCACAAACCATTTCCAACCTATATCTGGCGATTGAGCACGATTTGGAAATTATTCCGGTCCTCAATAAAGTAGACATGGAAAGTGCTATGATTGATGAGGTTTCAGAACAAATTCTGGATCTGATTGACGTGGAACTTGATGAAATTATCCTTGCTAGCGGCAAAACCGGTATCGGTATCGATAATATCCTGAATGAAATTGTAAGGAAAATTCCGCCCCCGAGCGGAAACCCAGATGCCCCACTTCAGGCATTGATCTTCGACTCCATTTTTAACCCTTTCCGTGGTGTTATTGCCAATATTCGTATCCTGAACGGCAGCATCAAGAAAGGCGATAAGGTGAAGTTCATGAATACCGGTGGTGAATATGAGGCAGACGAGATTGGTATTATGCAGATGAAAAATTTGCCTACCAAAGAACTCCAAACGGGCAATGTAGGCTATATCATTACTGGTGTTAAACAATCCAAAGAAATTAAAGTAGGGGACACAATTACCCATCAGGAAAATCCTGCTAGTGAGGCAATCAAAGGTTTTGAAGATGTAAAACCTATGGTATTTGCCGGTATATTCCCCATTGATAATGATGATTTTGAAGATTTGCGAGATTCACTGGAAAAACTTCAGTTGAATGATGCTTCTTTGATATTTGAGCCAGAAACTTCTACTGCACTTGGTTTTGGTTTCCGTTGTGGATTCCTTGGTATGCTGCACCTGGAAATTATTCAGGAGCGTTTGTCCCGAGAGTTTGATCAGGATGTGATCACTACGGTGCCAAACGTATCGTACTATGCTTATACCAAAAAAGATGGAAAGCAATTAGTTCAGACGCCTTCCGAACTGCCGGAACCTAATGTATTGGATCAAGTAGAGGAACCTTATATTTCTGCACAAATTATCACCAAACCAGAATTTATCGGAGCTATCATGACGCTCTGTATGGACAAACGGGGTACGTTGCTGAAGCAAGACTACCTCACCGAGTCGCGTGTGGAGTTAATGTTTGAGTTACCATTGGCGGAAATTGTATTTGACTTTTACGATCAATTGAAGTCAATCTCGAGAGGTTATGCCTCTTTTGATTATCAGCCTAAAGATTATCGTGCCTCTGATTTGGTACGTTTGGATATCAAATTGAATGGTGAAAATGTGGATGCACTTTCTGCGCTGGTACACCGTACAAAAGCAGAAGCGTTTGGCCGTAAAATTTGCAAAAAGCTAAAAGAATTGTTGCCACGTCAGCAGTTTGTAATTGCGATTCAGGCAGCGATTGGTGCGAAAGTAATTGCGCGAGAAACCATTTCTGCATTGCGTAAAGATGTAACTGCCAAATGTTATGGTGGTGATATTACGCGTAAGCGTAAACTCTTGGAAAAGCAGAAAGCAGGTAAGCGTAAAATGCGTCAGTTTGGTAAGGTAGAGGTGCCACAAAAGGCATTCCTCGAAGTATTGAAGCTGTAAGCTTTCGCTAAATACGATGTTTATTAAATTTTTCTATAGCCTTCGTTCGCAAGGCATACCTGTAAGCCTCCATGAGTATTTAGCACTTATGGAGGCTTTGCGTAAGGGCCTGTGCGATAATGATATTGATGCCTTCTACGCATTGAGTAAGTCGCTGTTTGTCAAACAAGAAGGGCATCTTGATCGCTTTGATCAAGTCTTTGGAGCACATTTCAAAGGAATCGAAATGATTCCGGATGATGTTTTTGATGCAGAAGTGCCTCCGGACTGGTTAATGAGTGATTTGTGGAATGAATTAAGCGATGAAGAAAAAGCTGCTATCGAAGCCATGGGCGGGCTCGATGCCTTGATGGATCGCTTTCGCGAATTGCTGGACGAACAAGACGAAGCACACGAAGGTGGTAATAAGTGGATTGGAAAGGGCGGAACTTCACCCTTCGGTGCAGGTGGTTACAATCCGGAAGGCTTCCGACTGGGAGGCCCCGGGCGACATCGCCGTGCCATAAAAGTTTGGGAAAAACGCGCCTTTAAAAACCTAGACGATCGAGTAGAATTACATACCCGAAATATTAAACTCATCCTCAAACGCCTGCGCATCCTCACCCGCGAAGGCATGCCCACCGAATTAGATTTGGATAATACCATCCGGAAAACGTCGGAAAATGCAGGTATGCTCGATATTTCGCTTCAAGCGAAAAAGAAAAACAATGTCAAAGTGCTAATGCTGATGGACGTAGGTGGCTCAATGGATGACCATATTCATCTTTGTGAGCAACTATTTTCAGCAGCAAGATGGGAATTCAAACATCTGGAATTTTTTTATTTCCACAATTGCCTGTACGAATCGGTCTGGACCGACAATAAACGACGGTTCCGAGAGCGAATACCCACGCTGAGTTTGCTCCACAAATACAGCTCGGATTATAAGCTCATTTTTGTGGGGGATGCGGCTATGTCGCCTTATGAAATTTTTTACCGAGGAGGAAGTGTAGAGCATTTTAATGATGAGCCAGGAATATTGTGGTTGCGAAGAATGAAAGAATATTTTAAGCAAATGGTTTGGATTAATCCGTTACCAGAATATGAGTGGGAGTTTTTTGAGTCGGTAAGAACCTTGAGAGAATACACGGACAACCGAATGTTTCCGATGACAGTAGAAGGCCTGACCAATGCCATGAAAGCCTTAAAAAACAGTAAAATCAGATACGAAAATAAAACCTGGGAAGAATAAAAAAAGAGGTGATCTATTGTTGGATCGCCTCTTTTTGTGTTGGATATTCATGGAACTATACGTTCAAATCCTCGCCGTTTGACATACGGCTGGTCAGAGCAATCAGGCCACCTCCTAATGCGAAGGCTCCTATTGCCAAAATAGTTAAGATCATAGTTTTTGGTTGTTAGACAAAAATTAGTAAATGGATTTGGATGTAAGGGCACCTGGAAAGGAGCCCAGTTGTGTTCACGTCTTTTACATAACAAATACTTTGCCAAAAAAAGAGAAAGGATAAAAAAAGGTGGAATTCCATCATGTGAAATTCCACCTAATCTCGGGGGGAGGGAGTTGTTTTGTTGTTCTTGTAGGTTGCAAGTGTTTCCTTACCATTTTCTCATAGTTTGTTTAAATAGCAGGGATAACTTGCCGTAAACCCGTTTTTTCATGTCGTGACCTGGTCGTCATAAACCAGAGAATCTTGAAGCTCAACCCTCCAGGTTGTCTTTGCTCTAACTAGTTATAATATCTATTATTGGATTGAGAAGACATTAAGTTAGAAGCAATGATTAACCCTCCGCCGATCAGGAAGGCTCCTGTCGTGATGTAAAGAACTAGCATAACCGTACTGTTGTTTGATTAAAGAAATTAGTGGATTTCTCTGTTCATGAGGGCATTGCTAAAATGGCAATTTTTTAGAAACTATCCTAACCTTTTCTTAACAAATTTTGGAGAAAGGGATAATATTTATCACAGAAAGCAATTTTTGCCTTATCCGGTCTTTCCTGCTGCCTGAAGAAGTTCAACCGTTGGGTGTTCACTTCCTCCTTCTGGCTCCAGTGTAATGTTAAAACTTTCTGGATTTTCTATAAAAGCCATCGGCTTAAGGGTGGTTTCATCTTGGTTGAATACGCCCATATCAATCATTTCCCCATCAACATCGGCCCACAATTGGTATTGCTTGCCTTTCGGAGGTTTGGGCAAATCCAAAACATTAAGTAAAGCTTGCTTCTCTACGGGATTCCAGTACACAATCACATTTGCCTGAGGTGCGAGAGCTGTGCCTGTAAGACTAACTGCATTTGTATTGCCATTCGTAATGGAAGCATATAAGCGTTGCGTCTCTAGGCAAGCCGCTTTATCTTTTTTACAAGTGGCCTGGAGGTTATTGTATTCATCCTGAGTGGCCTTCAACTGTCCGGCCAACTGATTTTTTTGCTGATACTGATTATAGGCTAAAAATAAACTGGCGATGATAGCGACCATTGGTAACCAGCGAGCCAAAGCATTATTGGAAGAAGATGCTGCTGGCTGATCCAATTCATCAATTTCCTTTAAAATATTTGTTTTTACTTCATCAGGTGGGTGAATGGCATACTGACGGGCATAATCTTCAACTGCTGTTCGCAACTGTTCGATTTCTTCCCTGATCTCAGGGTATTGTTCTGCATATTTCTCTACTTCGGCGGCTTCTTCCGGAGTGGTAATCCCCAGAACAAACTGCTCAATAAGTCCAGAATTTAAAAATTTCTCTTTATCCATTTCAATCTTCTGCTACGCTAGATTATATTAATTTAGGAACTCGAACCAACACCCATATGCTATCCTAATAAACTTATAATCAGTACAATAATGTTAACTTTTTGTTCGTCAAAAATACGTCTTAACTCTCGTAAACCAATTCTGACTCGAGATTTAACAGTTCCAAGTGGAATATTTAAATGCTCTTCTACTTCTTTTTGGGTGTATCCATTGAAATAGATTAAGTCAATAATTGTTCGGTATTTTTCATCGAGTTTATCCACAATTCCTTTCAATCCGATCACATCCGTATTGTTTTCCATCTTTAAACTACTATTATGATATACGGTTTGATCTAGATTCTGGATCTTTGTGCTGTGTCGGAAACTAGCCGAACGGGTCTTGTCAATGGCGTTATTTCGGGCAATATTTAGCATCCAAGTAAACAAACTGCCCTTTTTCGGCTCATAGCTGCTGCCGTTTTTCCATATTTTCAAGAAAGCCTCCTGCAATACATCCTGCGCAATGACTTCGTCCTGAACGATCTTCAGAATGATACCATACAATGATGCACTATATTGATCATAAAGAACAGAAATTACTTCCTTGTCCTTTTTTTGGAGACGCTGGATAATATTTTTTTCTTTTCTTTTCATGCTCGAAGAAAGCCAGAAAACCGCTCTTGCTCAACTAACGGCCACAACTGCTTTTTATTTTTCCGATTTTTCTGGTAAATGTTTGCAAATCAAGCCACAACAATGAATATACTATTTCTTTCACCTTTCTGTATGCTTGATTCAATATAAAGCCAGCATCCAAAGAAAATCGCGGTTTTAACAGCACTGCTTTTAAAAAGTTTATCCAAAAAAGTGCTCTTTCCATTTATTCTGATTTCTTCTTGCTGTTTACTGACTTCAGAGTTAAAATAAACTTTTGTGGAAGCTTTCGAAGCCCATCCTTTAACAAATTTTTAAAAATAGACAAAATCCACCCTTCGATTTCCTTCGTATGTATGGCACAACCAATTTTTAAAACACTAAAAAATTTGATTATGAAAAAGGGAATCATCCTCACACTTACATTGGCTTTGACCGTATTTTTTGCAGGCCAACTGCAAGCACAGTGTTCATCTGCCGGAAAGGCAAAGGCTGTAAAAGTAGCTTATAAAGGTGGAAAAGATATCGTTGATATCGCAGCGGGCTCAGATGCACATACTACATTGGTCGCTGCTGTAAAAGCTGCTGGGCTTGTAGAAACATTAAAAAGCGAAGGGCCATTCACTGTATTTGCACCGGTTAATGCTGCTTTCGAAAAATTACCTGAAGGTGCCGTGGCAACATTGCTGAAGCCTGAAAATAAAGCACAACTGACTTCTATCCTGACTTACCACGTCGTTGCTGGCAATTTTGATGCAGCTGCAGTTGTGGAAGCCATTAAAGCAGGCAATGGTAAGGCTATGCTAACTACGGTAGAAGGTGGTGTACTGACTGCTATGATCAAAGACGGTAATGTCGTACTTATGGACGAAAAAGGTGGCATGTCCACAGTTACCGCTACTGATCTTAAGGCAAGCAATGGTGTCATTCATGTTATTGACACCGTCGTAATGCCTAAGCCAAAGAAGTAATTAATCATCAATTGTTGATCACCTGACAAAATGAGGGTACACGGAACACTTTCGTGTACCCTTTCTTATGCCCGCTCCTCTTTACAATCATTATACTTTTTCATATATTTGAAGTCCGCAAAGGAGTCCATCCTAATCTGTTATTTTTTGACTAACCAAATAGATCACAAAAATATCATTCAAACTTGCTATGCCCTTGAAGCAGCATTTGGATGATACATCCGTTCCTATTTAAAGAATTGTCAACCGAGATAATTGCTAAATTGCTGATGAGATATTTACCGTTGATTGCTGTCGTGATTTTGTTTTTGAGTGGATGCCAACTGGAATCCCTGAATGACCCTGTGCTGGTGACAGATGTCGAAGATGAGTTTTATGTGGATATGTGGGAAAGTTTGAGCCCTTCTCAACGTACACTCTCGTTTCGTATTCGTACCATCGAAAATGAACCCTGCCTCAATTCTACCGTTAATGCGGCTTTCGCCAAATTCGGAAATGAATTGACATTAGAACTAAATGGCATTAATGAAGCAGATTGTGTGCCCGGCGACGGCCCAGCTCGCAGCGAAGAGTTTGCAGGCTCACTCAATAGTGGCTTGTACAAGTTCAACCTCAATCTGCAAAATACCGTCTTTAATGCTGGTCAACTCGAAATAAACCAAAGCCGTTATTTTCTAGATTTCGAAACTGAAAATGGCTTCAATCTTTTACATTCTATTCTTTTACGTGTTCCGGAAAAGTCTTTCTGGGGCTATATTGATTATGCCTCCAACCCATCTGCAGCTGCTCAATTAGCAGATAATATCGCAAGTCGTGGCTTGCCCCTTACTCTTTCCCGAGGTTACTATGGTCATTTTACAATCGATGATTCTGTAAATGGAATTCAGGTAACAAATATGCCGGTTGGAGATGAGGTGCTACCTTTTATTTGGGAATATACGGAAGGCTCCAAAGCAGAAATCCAAAACCTGATCGCCAACTTCCGAAATGCGCACCCGGAGGCAACTATTATGGTGTTTGATGATCTTGGCCAGACCTGGTAAGCAATTTTATTTGCCCGGTTTTTCCGTCCATTTCTATCCAGTCGCCTGTTTCTAATTGCGGTTCGGCTGGCGCTTGCGTGATAGCTGGAATCTTAGATTCTCTTAAGATGATGGATGCATGTGAAAGCAAGCCTCCAACGTATGATATCACGCCTTCCACTTTCGTGAAATAGGGTATCCAGCCTGGATCTAAAGCATCCGCTACCAGTATCAACCGCTCGTAATCAGGTGCTTTCACTTTCGTGAAATCGGCCTCATGTACGCGCCAAACTTGCCCCTTCACCTTTCCAGGGTATATGCCAATTCCCTGTTCAATTTTCTGGTCTGCCGACTGTATGCCTGGCACAGCCATCCGTCTGCCATGCTGATTACAAAGAAAACTATTGAGATCCCAGCCAGATTGAGTTTCGTAGGTTTGATTATTCAAGGCTTCTTGACTTTTGATCTCCTCAAAATATGCTTGAAGTTCTGGAAACGGATGCCCAAACGGATCAATCAAACGGTCTTCAAAAGCTTCTATAAGTTCTTGCCGAAAAGACTGGAAAAAGTACATGCTCTCATGTCGAATCCATTCTCTACTGTGAATTAGTTTCCGAGTTTTTCGAAATAAAAAACCAACCAATTGGTCGCCAATTTTTGCTTGTTGCTTTTTTTGAACTTTAGGCAAATTGTTGCTTGGCATTAAGGCTTCCCAATCTGTATCTGAATATTCAGCAAATCGTTTTTGACCGATATCCGATTCATAAAACCCACGATGTCCATATTGTTCTACAAAGCTGGTTTTACTGATTTGGCCAGCTAAAAAAGCCTGAAAAGCAAATAGATAATCTGTGCTTTTGCTTTGTTTTTGGTGGCTAATTTTCTGTAACCAGCCTAGCTTTTGCAGCAAATTGGCCCCTCCTGACATGGCACCTGTCAAGGCTTGCATGTGCGTGACCAGTTCTACATATATTTTTTGAAAATCATTTTTCCATAACTCAAAGGCCTTGGCTGGTTGGCTTTGCCAAAGCAAAGCTCTGCTTTTACGAGCTACAGGAATTTGCTTTTTCTGTTGTTCTACCCAAGTTTTAATAGCCTTTTGTACGCTGTTTTGCTGTCGTAAAACCTTAAGAAAAACGGGTAGCTTGTACATCATTCGATATGGTCTAAGTCCAACCCGATAAAAATCTTCCGCCCCAACTGAGTTACAAACCAGACTAGTCGGAAGCCCCCAATGAACCATAATATCAAGCAGTGCTGATAAATTAATCCACGGCATTCCACTTGCTTGATGAATAAAGTCCCGAGTAATCAGACTATTATCCAAATCCTGATAATACTGAAATAAATCTTTTCCAGAATCCGCTATTAGTGAACTCATCAAGCGGGAAGGTTTGGGAGGCAATATTTCTTTGTGATTGGCAGAAGTGAGTACTTCTTCCGCTTCTTCTGGTGTAGTAATTGGCCGTGCTTGTAACAAAAATAATCGACCGTTCTGAATAGCGAACTCAATATCAAGCCCGTATGACGTTTTCGTATCAGCTAATAACTGCCCGGCATAGACACTCAGCTGCATGAGCACTCGCTGGTTGGTTTGAAAAACGGCTTCCACCGGTTGCCAAAAGCGATAAAGCTTTGCCCAGAACAAGTCTGCTGCCTGAAAACGGGGCAGTAGCATTTGATTTGGCGAAAGCCTACCGGATACAAGCGCTTCCCCAGCTCCCGGAACCATCTCCAGCTTCCATACATTTTGCCGAAAGGCAAACAAAACACCACTATAATCAGCTTGAATCATTTCCTGCAAAATAACCTGCTGCCCCTTCGGATCAGGATAGGAATCAAAAACAGCTTGTATGGCTTCATCAAGTTGTTCCGGTGCAACCTGCAAGGCCGTATGAAAATTACCAGCAAAACTTTGTTGCTCTCCATCTTCTTGATCAAAAGTAGAGCGAACTGCTAATGGAAAAGATAAATCCTTCATCTTCAATCGACCTTCCTTAAACGTATTATAAGAAACCGATTGAAATGCAGGAGTCGGTAAATTTAACTGACGAAACCATTCGAGTTGTGATAGCTTACTCATAATCAGGTAATTGGTCGATGAGTTGTGTTATTTCCTGATAAAACGATTCTGATTGTTCGAGCATCGGGAAATGATCCCACGAATCAATAGTTTTGAATTCACTATTCGGAAATCCTCGCTGCCAAAGCAGCACAAATCTTGAAGCGACCACCCGCTCTTTTCCGCCCCACAAAAACTGAAACTTTTTATCCTTTAATTTTTTCTGAACACTTTGATACCATCGAGGGGTAATCATATCAAAAAATACCGGGAAGGCTATGCAAGTGCGGTAGTCCTCAAAAAATTGATTACGTAAATCAATCGGTATTCGATCAGCTTGTAAGAAAAGTTTCTTTTCCCAAAAAGGTTGTAAAGCGCGCCAGCCAATGAGTCTGTGGATAAATTGTCGCATGAGCAACGGCTTCATCAATTTTGGGAAAAAACGTTTTTCGAGGGAAGCACCAATACAAGAATGAAGCACGACTGCCTTGGGAGGCATACGGACGCCCATGGGCGTTTGCCAGTTGCGGGCTGCCCATTCCAGCAAGATGGAACCTCCAATACCATGACCATAGTACACCCAGTCATCTTCAGGAGAAGAGGCCACCGTTTGAGCGAGGGCAGACAAAAATGGTTCCCATTGGTCTTGCTTACGCAAAAGCGAACGGCCCTCAAACCCGGGCAATGCCGGCAGAAATACCTGAAAACCGGGTTCGCGATCTTTTACCATTTGCTCAAAAATCCGAAATCTGGAACTGGCACCACCATTGCCATGGAGTAAAAGAAGATTCATTCAGCTTATTTTTCATGCCTAACAGTAAAACTAGCCGAATAGATCAGTCGCAATCACATTTTTATAAAACGCCAACAGCTTTGACCTTCGATCAAAAGCCAATATTGCCCTGGATGCAGTTGGTCGGTTTCAACTCTGGATTGCCCAAGTATACCGGTATCCAGCACTTGTCCTTGCTGGTTGATGATGTAGTATTTCGCGTAAGCGGGAGCTGCTTGTACTTGTATAAAGTTGCGCACAGGGTTAGGCCCAAAACGTATTTGCTGGTTGGCCACTTTCGTGGAAATACCATCGAGTTCCGGAATTCCTGTTTCGAGTGGATCAAAATGCTCGCCGATCGGATAAAGTGGTTGTTGAGGCGTGATTTGAAGGATAGCCAGATCATCTTCAGCAGCCTGATTGTCAGGTGTAGAGTCGATATCATTTTGTGCGGCAGCGGTTACTTCAGCCGTAATTTGATAATTGCCTTGCGGCAAAACTTCCACTATAAGTTCGATAGATGCCTGGTTATTGGGCAAGAGTGCAGGAGTGTACCAAACAGATGTAAGCGGATCGAAATCTGTTGCTGTACTGAGGAGCGAATAACCGTCGGGGAGCGAAAGGCGCGTGAATATTTCAGTCGCTTCGCCGGGCCCTTGGTTATTCAACTCGAGCGTCAGCACAATAGCTGAACCAATAAATGGCGCAGTATTGTTGGTACTGAGGGTTAGTTCCAGATCAATGGGATCTGGCACGGGAAACTCAAAAGCTCCCATGTCAACGATGTCACCTTGTTGGCGAAGCAGTCCGTCAAAATCTTCAGATAAACTTCCGCTAGTCGCTATACTATTGCCGGCATCAATGGCCGACGAGTTGGACTGCAGATGAAAATTGTGGTTTTCTGCTTCTTCAAACAGGGGATCGGTATTAAAAAGCAAGTCTGAACAATTGATATGTTCATCATGCCCTAATGTCTCGCAATCTGGGGTATCGATTAGTGTATAGGAGAGAGATAATTGAGCCTGGCCGTTACCACTAAAGTGGAAATGTGGATCAAAACTACCGGTACTATTCCAAATAATGGAGTTTTCTACATGGGCATTTACTGATCCGTTCCAGGATTCATTGAGGTATATAACGCCACCAACGTCTGCATAATTGCCATAAAACGTACAATTTAGAATTTCTGCTTCTACAATACCCTCATCACCAAGACAATAAATGGCACCAGCATTATCTGCTGTGTTACCGGTAAAAACGCAACTTCCAAAGAAGGTAGAAGCCGTATTTCCGCTTTTCGCGAAATTGTAAATAACCCCTCCGGTATAAAATGCTTCGTTGTTTTCGAATAAGCACGCTACAAAAGTAGTCCCGGATTGATTCGTATTGGCTTCGCAATAAACGGCACCACCGGTATTAGCTTGGTTGTTTTTAAAGGAACAATGCTCAAAAACAGGGTGACTTTCTCCTTGAAAGCCAGTATTGTAAAAAGCACCACCGCCGCCTGTGGTTTTGTTTGATTCAAACGTACAATTGCGGATAATAGGACTCCCTGTGCCTTGATAGTGTTTGTTAAACCACCCTGCGCCTGCTCTTTGTAAGATAGAGCCACTTTCATTATCGGCATTTCCGCCCTGGATGATGAATCCGTCTACCAAGGTGTTTTCAGAAACACCATCCGTATATATTATGGTGTAGGAATTGTCCCAGTAATTGGCGTAAGCCGGGCCGTCGTTGCCGAGCAAGTCCCCTGACAAGATAGTAAGGTGGGCAAAATGATCTCTTTCATCGAGTGTAGTCTCTGTTCCTGCAAAACCACCAAATAACGTAATACCATCCTGAATCTGGAAATAAACATTTCGATCATTAGCGTGAGGGGTATATCGTCCTTCGGCTACCCATATTTCGTCGCCAAATGCTGCTAGTTGAAGAGCGGTTTGCAATTCTGCGAAAGCAGTAGACCAACTAAGACCATTGCAGTCGGCAGTACAATTGGTGTTCTGATTTACAAAATACCGATTAGCAAATGCACTGGATAGTAGCATGATTTGGCATAAGCCAAATAAGAGTAATCTTTTTGTCATGAAAAGAGATTGATTGGGTCAAAAAAAGTATTGGATAACTGAGGAAAGCTTAAATATATAACTGGAAGGATGCTATAAAATTATAGGTAATCACCGAAAAATCCAAGAGCGGTATCAAAAAAACAGGATTCCCTTTTTTGATTGAAGGGAATCCTATTCTATATAAAGGTCTAGTTAGTGTATTATTTGAGGCCTCCCGTCATATCTTCCGGGCGAACCCACTGGTCAAACTGTTCTGCTGTTAGGTAGCCTAGGGCTAGTGCTGCTTCCTTCAAAGTTGTTTCTTCTTTGTAGGCTTTTTTAGCGATTTCAGCAGCTTTGTCATAGCCAATATGTGGATTGAGTGCCGTAACCAACATTAGCGAATTATCAAGTTGTACTTTGATACGCTTGTAATTTGGCTCAATACCTTTTGCACAATTTTCATTGAAACTATTGCAAGCGTCACCGATCAGGCGAGCAGAGTTGAGGAAATTATAAATCATCATGGGCTTGAACACATTTAGTTCAAAATGGCCTGTCATGCCACCAACATTGATTGCCACATCATTACCCACTACTTGGGCCATGGCCATGGTTAGTGCTTCTGCCTGCGTAGGATTTACTTTACCCGGCATAATGGAAGAGCCTGGCTCGTTGGCAGGAATGATTAGCTCACCAATACCCGAGCGGGGGCCAGAAGCCAGCATACGGATATCATTTCCGATTTTCATCAAAGAGCAAGCT
Organism: Saprospiraceae bacterium; assembly: GCA_022763215.1. GTDB lineage: Bacteria > Bacteroidota > Bacteroidia > Chitinophagales > Saprospiraceae > JALEHC01. The sequence continues at coordinate 9,110 of JALEHC010000320.1, read as the reverse complement.
ACTGTTTTTAGAGCGCCATGTGCTTCCACGATTGCATCATGAGCAGCTAGTGCTTCAAATTTATTTTCAGCCGTTACAAATGGCAGCCCAGACAATTTTGCGATGTGTGCCGCTACATTTTCTGAGTAACCCGCAGGTGTATTCAGACCTGTACCTACCGCTGTACCTCCCAATGCCAATTCAGAAAGGTGCGCCAAGCTATTTTTGATCGCGCGGATGCCGTGATCAATTTGAGAAACATAGCCCGATAATTCCTGACCGACGGTGACGGGCGTTGCATCCATGAAGTGAGTACGACCAATTTTTACAACATCTTTAAATTCTTCGGATTTTTGCTGAAGCGTAGTTTTTAGCGCTTCTAGCCCTGGAATGGTTTCCTTTACCAATATTTGGTAAGCTGCAATATGCATAGCTGTAGGAAAAGTATCATTGGAAGACTGAGATTTATTGACATCATCATTGGGGTGAAGCACCTTTTGCTCATCTGTCAGTGCACCGCCCTGAAGTACATGGCCGCGATTGGCGATCACTTCATTAACGTTCATGTTGGATTGAGTACCCGAACCCGTTTGCCAAACCACTAGAGGGAATTGGTCATCGAGTTTACCTTCGAGAATTTCATCACATACCTGGCCAATCAGCTTTGCTTTATCTGCATCTAGTATACCTGCATCCTGGTTGGTAAGAGCGGCTGCTTTTTTCAGGATAGCGAATGCACGAATGACTTCGATAGGCATTTTTTGACCACCGATTTTGAAATTTTGAGAAGAGCGCTGGGTTTGAGCGGCCCAGTACTTATCAGCTGGTACATCTACCAGTCCGATACTATCTTTTTCCTTTCTGAAATCCATAGAGTACGTCGTTGTTTTTTGGTGAAAAAATGGGTAGTCAGGCAGTGCACATATACTGGATATGGGCATCTCCTTTAAAGTCCAACAAAAGTAAGTTAAAAAAGGCTGGCGGAGAAACGATCATTTTCCTGTTTGAGTCATATTTTGTTTTTTATTTGGCGAAAGCCGTTAAAAGAAGGGGATTACAAGAAGTTAGGAAATGCGGGAAGAGGGCTAAACAAAAGTCAGGTATCGGCGTTTCCATGTAAAGAACATTCATTTCCTTAACACAGGGGAAGTTTCTGAATTCCCCATAAAACACAATTAACCAATGGCATTTGAATTACCTAAATTGCCTTATGCATTTGATGCACTGGAGCCACATATCGACGCGCGCACTATGGAAATCCACTACGGAAAACACCATGCAGGCTATACTAAAAAGTTGAATGCAGCTATTGAAGGTACAGAGCTGGAAAAAATGAAGATTAAAGACATTCTGGCAAATGTATCCAAGCATTCAGCAGCTGTTCGTAATAATGGTGGTGGATACTACAACCACAGCTTGTTCTGGAGCATCATGGAACCGACCAAGGAAGCAGATGGTGCGCCATCATCTCGCATGAATATCCACAGAGCAATTGAGCGTGACTTTGGTTCTTTCGAGAAGTTCAAAGATGAGTTTAGCAAAGCTGCTGCAACACAGTTTGGCTCTGGCTGGGCTTGGTTGTGCGTAGATAAAAACGATAAGTTGTTTGTTTGCTCAACGCCAAACCAAGATAATCCACTAATGGATGTAGTTGAAGAAGAGGGAACACCAATTTTGGGATTGGATGTTTGGGAGCATGCTTATTACCTGAACTACCAAAACCGTCGTCCAGATTATATCGATGCATTCTTTAATGTGATCAACTGGCACGCCGTAACTGAGCGTTACAATGATGCCAATGAAGGTGCATCTGACTTTTCATAAGCACATTTGAAGAAAAATATGCTGCTAAACGCGATTTTTTTAGCAGTTACGGAAGCAGCTTACAGGATACTCTGTAGGCTGTTTTCATATATAATAGGTTTGTTTTATTTGATGACCATTCCGTAAATGGGGCGTACCAACTCTTGTGTCAGATGTTAAAATCCTGTATCTTTAGAATAAGAATGTAGACATATCCATAGCTGAACATAAAGAAAAAACAGGGATTCGTAAGCGAGTCACTTGTAAAAGAGGAACATATTTTTCTAAATCCCAAAATCATTTATCCCATGATTATCCTCAGCATTCTACTACTAATTGTACTGTTGTTTAACTTCGAAATAATTAACGAAGCATCCTAATGACTACAACAAAGTACTAAAAAGTAAAGGCTTCTTCCGCCCGCGATAGCTATCGGGGCGGAATGAAGCCTTTTGTTTTTTTAGCCTTTAGCTTTCGCTAAATCTGTCTTATTATCGTCTATTGCTTTTCTTCGATCAGGATAACTCCTGAAGCCATAAACTTTAATTCTTCTACTGGCTCAGTAATAGCTGCAATTTCTTCGGCAGACTTGCCTTCGTCTTCTGCATAGTGGCGAAGCTCATCTACGCTGGTTAATTCGCGATAAGCATAGCCTTCCATGATTGCTTCTTTACCAGAACAATCTTTTGGTACAAAGAAGCCATAATCTTTAAATTTCACAAACATCGCCTTGTCTGCCATTTCCGGAGAGCTAACATTCATCCAGCATCCTTTGGCCTGACATACTTCGTTTACCGTACCGCGCATTTTTACGGCAATAGAATCTTGTGATTCCAACTGGTTCATTACTTCTGTAAAAGTAAGTGCTTGGTCAGGACTAATGGTATCACCAAAATAAGCATAGCTTGGCTGTGTTTCCATAGCCGCATCTGCTTCTGTTTCGGTTGTTTTGTCTTCTGTTGCATTTGTACTACAGTTTGCAAGAGTAACTGCAAAAATGGCGAGTAGCAAATAATTTCTCAGCATGATCTTAAAATTTTATGTAAATTGCTGTTCGTTATTGTAATAAAGTAAAGGTAACGAATTTGTCTGCATCTAAGCAGAAAAAAGTAACAAAACAGGAATAGTAAGCAATATTCGTATAAAATTATTGTTACTATAAACGTATATGTTATTTTATTATAAAAGTCAAGATATGAATTAACCGCTACATTTTTGACTTCTCCCTCAGTGACCTGCAAAAACTTCAAGAACACAACACATTTCTACCGATTAAACAACATCAGTACATGAGATTACTCTTGTCATGCATGGCGGTTATGCTATACATTCACCCATTGATAGCTCAGATTAATTGTACACAGGGCAATTGTATCAATGGCAAAGGTACCTGTGTCTTCCCCAGTGGCGCCAAATATGTTGGCGAATTTAAAGATGGTAATATTGATGGTACAGGTTCGCTGTACTTTACAGATGGTAGAGTCTATACCGGACAGTGGAAAAATCAGTTCCGCAGTGGAGAAGGTGTCATGACTTTTGCTTCTGGTGATAAATATACCGGCGCTTTCAAACGTAATAAATTTAATGGCTATGGTGTCATGGAATATGCCAGCCAAAATCGTTACGAAGGAAATTGGCGCAATGATAAGCCCAATGGCTTCGGAACACTTTATTACGCTAATGGCGACCGCTACGAAGGAAATTTTGAAAATGGTCAATGCGAAGGCATTGGAACCTTGTTTTATAAAGATGGCTCCATTTATAAAGGAGAATGGCATAATAATAAACGCCATGGCGAAGGAAAATTGGAGTTTCCGGATGGCCAAGTGATCAAAGGCGAATGGGCCGATGATCAATATCTGGCAGACTGGACCGAACTGGGATTTACCGGCGATACGCTTACGCTTCGCAATTGCAATCAGGTTTATTGCGCTGATGGAAAAGGCAAATTTCGCTATCGTGATGGCTCCCTATTCGTTGGTGACTTCAAGTCTGGTTTGCCGGAAGGCAAAGGAACGGTTTATTACGCCAATGGCGATCAGTACGAAGGCGGATGGTCGCAACATGCACCACATGGAAGAGGGGTGATGTTTTATGCCACCGGAAAAGTGATTGGTGCCATCTGGGAATACGGAAAACCTCGTAAGAAATTATATGCAGAGAATGAAGGGTTTACTAGTGAGATTATCACTATGGATAAAGACCCTCAGATAAAAATTTGGGCCGTCGTGGTTGGAGCAGCTAGGTATTCACACATGCCTACTTTACGCTATACCGATGACGATGCTTACCAAATATATGCTTTCCTGAAAAGTCCGGAAGGCGGAGCATTGCCTGATAATCAGGTGCGCTTACTGGTAGATGAAGATGCTACCCGAAGCAATGTGCTCAATGCGATGCGCAGAATTTTTCTGCGTGCCGATGAAAACGATGTCGTTCTGTTTTACTTTTCAGGACATGGCTTGCAAGGTTCTTTTCTTCCGATTGATTATGATGGATACAACAACCGTCTGAATCATGAAGAAATAAAAAACCTGCTGAAAGCCAGTAGAGCAAGACACAAACTGGTCATTGCAGATGCCTGCCATTCAGGAAGCTTATTGTCAATGCGCGATCAAGATAAGGAAATAAGCTCCTTATTAGCGAAGTATTACGAAGCTTTCGAAAATGCACGAGCCGGCACGGCTTTGTTAATGTCTTCAAAAGGGGAGGAATATTCTTTGGAAGATGGTGGTCTGCGATCTGGAATTTTTAGTCATTTCCTGGTCCGTGGTCTGAAAGGAGAAGCAGATGCTGACAGCGATAAAATTATTACCATTGAGGAAATTTATGATTATGTACATCAAAATGTACGCCTCTATACCGGTAATATTCAAACGCCAACTTTGACTGGCGATTATGATGATCGAATGCCAGTCGGAGTTGTGAGATAACAACTTTGCCAAGAATCGATTAATTCATAATCCAGGAGAAAGTATGAAGACCACACTTACAGGCCTATTTTTAATGTTTTTTGTACTCAACCTCCAGGCACAAAAATGTCTGGACGGCAATTGCCAGTCGGGCCATGGCGTAATGGAAACTAAGGAAGGTGCTGTGTATAAAGGCCCTTTCAAAAACGGAATGTTTAATGGGATCGGGTATTGCGAATACCCAGATGGAAGTACCTACCACGGTGGTTGGCTCAATGGCCAGTATCATGGAAAGGGAATTAAAATCCTACCAGATAAAAGCATTCTTTCTGGTGAATGGAACGCCGGAAAACTTACCGAAAAAGACAATCTCAACAGTGCAAAGGTGAAAACACCTACACCGCCTAAAGCAGACGAAGAAATCCCCATCGGACCTGGTTGCTTGGATGGCGATTGTGTTAATGGTCGAGGAATCTATGAATTTCCGACTGGTGCAGTGTATGTAGGTGAGTTTAAAAACGGCGAAATTCACGGTGCTGGTGTCTGTGTTTATCCAGATGGCAGCAAATATGAAGGGCGCTGGGAGCACCGTTTCCCGGAAGGGTATGGTACACGGACCTATGCCGATGGTACGGACAGAACCGGATTTTGGAAAAAAGGCCTGCCAGTAGATGAAGCAGGCAATTATCTTGATGATGAACTGGTAGCAAGAGGACTGGAAGAAGTTGAGAAAGTACTCCAAACAGGCTGTATTCTGGGTAATTGTAAAGAAGGACAAGGCATTTATGCTTATCCGGATGGTACGCGCTATGAGGGTGCTTTTAAGAATAGTTTGCCCAATGGTAATGGTGTTTTTTACTTTATCAATGGTGAAAAATATGTAGGTGATTTTGAAGATGGCAAACGATCCGGAAAAGGAAAAATGGTTAGACGAGATAATTCGACTTATAATGTTGGGGCATGGCTAGAGGATGAATACCTTGGAAACTTCAAGGAAGGAGTAGGTGGCCGCTCACTAGGATGTATACAAGGTGATTGTTTTGATGGCTATGGAACATATAATTTCCCTTCCGGAGATCGTTATCGCGGACCATTCTACAACAACAAACCACATGGAAGAGGAACCGTTTATTTTCAGGAAGGACAGCGTTATGAAGGAGAACTCCAAAATGGAGAAATCCACGGGATAGGTACGCTTTTTAATAATGATGGCACACAAATTAGTGGTAGATGGAAAGATGGTAAATATGTCGAAACCATTCATAGTCTGGCACAGCATTATTCATCAAAACCAAAAGACGAAGATGTAGGACGAACTCCGCCAAGGAGAGGGCCTGATGTAAAAGTATGGGCGGTTATCGTTGGTGTAGCTACCTATAATCATATGCGAGTATTGAATTATACCGATGATGATGCCTACCGCATTTATGCATTTTTGAAAAGCCCGGAGGGAGGTGCCTTAAGTGACAGTCAGATCCGAATTCTTATTGATGATGATGCGACAGAGCGCAAAATCAAGCGTACGATGAAAGACGTCTTTGAAAAAGCGGGCCCGAATGACTTAGTGATGTTATACTTTTCTGGCCATGGTATTAAAGGCGCATTCCTACCTTCTGATTATGATGGTGTAAATAATAAACTGGAGCATTCGGAAATTAATGACATTTTCCGCAGTTCTCGTGCGAAGTATAAGCTTTGTATCGCAGATGCTTGTCACTCGGGGAGCCTATTTCAGGCAAGAAGTGGTGGTATGCCGGAAGAATTGGTAGATAACTACTATTCTTCTTTGGCTAGGTCGAGAGCAGGTACTGCTTTAATCATGTCTTCCAAATCAGAAGAGACTTCGCTCGAATCTAGTGGTTTGCGTCAGGGAGTATTTAGCCACTTCCTAATCAGAGGTTTGAAAGGAGAAGCAGATCGGGATAGAAATAATATCGTAACCGTTCAGGAATTATTTGATTTCATCAATGTGAACGTTAGGAGTTATACGAAAAATCGTCAATCGCCTATGATAAGAGGAGATTACGATAAAGATATGACCGTCGCAGTACATCGCGGCAACTAAATATCAGTTGTATCCGGCAGACTTCGATCTTCCTGAATGGGGCTGCCGGATGCTTCCAATTCCTACCAATACTGAATTCATTAGGATAATTAAAAACATTTCCATACCTTTGCAGCCGTTTTATTTGATTTTAAACAAATATGTCTGATCCGATGAAGAATTATGAAATTACTTTCATTGTAGACCCAGTGCTGTCGGGGGAAGAAATTAAAGCGACAGCTCAGACATATGTAGATCTATTGACCAACGAAGGTTGTAAGATCGTACATGTGGATGAAATGGGCCTCCGCCAATTGGCTTACCCAATCAACAAGCGCACTTCGGGTGTGTATTACTGTATCGAGTTTATCGTAGAAACCGGTGAACTGATCTCACAAATGGAACTTGCTTTGCGTCGTGACGAACGTATCATGCGTTTCCTCACAGTTAAGCTTGACAAGTACGGTGTGAAGTACAACGAAGACAAGCGCAATGGTTTGATTGGTACAGTCAAGAAAAAGCCGAAGAAGTCTGACAAAGACAACAAGCGCGACAACAGAGGACGCCGCGACAACAGAGACCGCCGCGACCGCGACAACCGCTCTCAGAACAACAACAACAAAGACAAAGCTGACAATCAGGCTAAGTCGGAAGAAAAGAAAACTGAGGCTGGCGAGTAAATCCCATTATTCACATTAAAGTTTAAAAATTATGGCTTCTAGAGACGATATCAAGTTTTTATCTAATCCTAAGATTGGTCAAAAGAAACAGAAATACTGCCGTTTTCGCAAATTCGGTATCAAGCACATCGATTATAAAGATCCTGATTTCTTGCTTCAGTTCGTTAACCAACAGGGGAAAATCCTTCCTCGCCGTATCACCGGTAACTCACTGAAGTATCAGCGTAAAGTTGCTACAGCGATCAAGCGTGCTCGTCACTTAGCAATGTTGCCTTACGTTTCTGACTTGTTGAAATAAGCCCAACGGCTTGTGTATTTCTAAATCTTTTTAATCATTTTATCATGGATATTATTCTATTACGCGATATAGATAAGGTAGGTGATAAACACACCATCGTTAATGTAAAGGATGGTTATGGCCGTAACTACCTGATCCCGAAAGGGTACGCAGTAATTGCTAACGAAACGAACCGTGGCAAACTGGACGAAATTAAAGCAAAAGAAGAGGCTGAATTGCAGGCTCGCATTGACGAGTTCAAGCAAATCGCTGATCAAATCAACGGCAAATCAATCAAAATCGGTGCTAAAGCGGGTCAAAGTGATAAGATCTTCGGTAGCGTAACCAACGTTCAGATCGCTTCTGCTATTCAGGAACAATTGAATGTAGAGGTTGAACGTAGAAGAATCGAAATGCCTGAGGAAATTAAAGAATTGGGCACTTATCAGGCTACCATTCAGTTGCACCCTGATGTAACTGCAACCATCGATTTCGAAGTAGTAGCTGAATAATAACTTGCTTGCAAGTTGATATATAAAAAAGCCAGGTCTGTTGTTCAGATCTGGCTTTTCTGTTTAAAAGTCACATTGGTGGCCATACTCATGCAGCCAGGCTACATGTTGCTTATAGTCCGGCATCGCATCTGCCACCAATTTCCAAAAGCGAGCAGAGTGATTCATTTCTATCAAATGCGCTAACTCGTGAATGATGACATAGTCCATCACCTCATCAGGCGCTAACAGCAAACGAGTCGATAAATTGATGTTCCGCTTACTCGAACAACTCCCCCAATTAGAAGAATTATATTTCAGATATATTCGCTCAATCGACTGTCTGAAAAAACGCTTGTTCAAAACATGAACTCTTGCCTTGACTGCCTCCCCAAAGTGCCCCGCCATTACTCGACTAATCAATCGCTTAATTACCCGCACTCGTTCCGCTCCTTTAAGCTGATCACTCAAGTCCATATATATGGTATCGCCTTGCAGTTTCGCTTTGCTCGTCTTGCGGTCACTTTCTTCCAGTCGGAGCACAAATTTTTGTCCCTTTATTCGTAATTCATCCCCATCCAGATATTGATCCTCTGTTCTAAAACGATTCAGAATATCCGGTTTGCGCTGAATTGTCTTGCGAATCCAGTCTATGGACTCCTGTAATTCTTCAGCCTGTTGCGCTTTACTGATGCTTTGTGGAATACGAATATTGATGTGTTTATGCCCAATTGATACACGTCTCCCTTTTCGTCTTTCGACAAATACATTCACCAAAAGAGGAACCCCTTCTATATCAATTTGCATTTTTCTTTTTGCCATACTTAAAAAACTTACCCATGCTTGGCAGCAAAATCCTGCATCACTTGCACTAGTACTTGCACACTCTCTATCGGCATCGCATTATAAATGGATGCTCGGAAT
>JALEHC010000319.1 GCA_022763215.1 Saprospiraceae bacterium | reverse complement strand
GCTTGAGACTCCCGATTTCTATAGCGGGAATGCAGTTTCTTAGTGTTTGGGCTATTTGCTGTACAGCTTGCTCTTGTGCCAGGGGAACGGCAAAAATTCGGTTCTTTGCATCGAGTAGAAACTGGCAGGAATGATCTGCACGAAGCCAGTCTTTTAAACTCGCTTTTTGCTTTTTACTTAAAGTCTGGTACTTGCCTTTTAATGTACCTTTTTTGGACTTGGGGGTAGAAGACTTGCTTCCCATTTTGCGAAAGCAGGAAAGATAAAAACCTTCTCCTTTTACCTGATGTGGATAAAATTGATAGCCGATGCTTCGTTGCTCAATATGCCAGTCTTCTTTTAATTCGAGCGTTATTGGCTCAAGGCCAAATTCCTCACGCAGCCAGGCTGCATTCACCTCATTTTCATGGCGATTGTAAGTGCAAGTACAGTAAATAAGTTGACCACCAGCAGCTACGCTTTTTGCGGCTTGCGCCAAAATCCGACGCTGGCGACTACTACAGAGTTGAATATTTTCGGGCGACCACTGCTGCACCGCTTCGTGATCTTTGCGAAATAGGCCTTCCCCAGAGCAGGGCGCATCAACTACTACCAGATCAAAAAAGCCTTCCAAGGCCTGGAAATCTCTGCTGTCATGATTGGAAAGCAAGGTATGGGGCTGTCCCCATTTGATCATGTTTTCTTTCAGAATTTGAAAACGTGACCGGATTACTTCATTGCTCAAAAGGAGACTATCAGCGGAGAGCAAACTACTGAGCAGACTACTCTTCCCACCCGGAGCACCACAAAGGTCCAACACGCGAAGAGGCTGATCGAGTGAAGCAATTTGGCGTACTGCTTCCGCTAAAAACATCGAAGATGCTTCTTGTACATAGTACGCACCGGCGTGCAAAAATGGATCAAGGGTGAATACCGGACGTTTTGCGAGGTACTCTCCGTTATTATGCCATTTTACTTTATCGGTATTTTCTGGCCGAGGAGAAATCTTAAATGGATTCCATCGAATCGTAGTAGGAGGGAGGCCTTCCTGAACCGTCTGAAAAAATTGTTCAAACGAATCAGGAAGGATTTCTTTCATTTGTTGCTCAAAAGCAGCAGGTAGTTTCATTGCAAATTCAGTAATTGAATCGCAAATATGGGGAAAATTAATTATTCAGGGCCCAGTTATATTCGAGGTAAGATATTTTTGCATCTGGCTGAATGGTCACTTTAGAATATTTGTTCAAGTATTCAATTAAGTTTCCAAAGTCTGCTTTATACCAGTCAAAAATCTTGGAGACCTTTACTTCGTTTGCACTAATCTGGTTGTATTGATCATTATTGATGAATCCACGGGCTTGCTGTTCAAAATATTGATTGAGCTTGTCAGCCGTCCACGCACGATTAAGTAGAGGCGGACAAGACTTCGCTGCACAATTGACGGCAAAGTGGATGCGTGCATCCTTAAATTGAGGACGAAGAATTTCATTTTCGATTTGATCGAGGGTATATTTTTTCCCGCCAAGGGTAGCTAACTTAACTTTCCAGGGGCTGCCGCCATGCAATTTGGTAATACTCGATACCGGATAATTGTCGATAATTAGCTTAACGGTATAAGCATTGTAAGCATTTATCCAATAGGCCATTTTTTCATTTCTTGACCAACCATTTTGAATGCCATTTTGCGAAAGCAAATCGATGTAGGTATCCAGTTTAGCACGCTCAGCCTTTATGCCCTTGTAGTTGACTTTTCCACTGGCCGTAACATACTTTCTCAGCAATTCATCCCAAATAGTGTGGCTAAATCCAGGGATTTCTTCTTCAATCGTAGTTGGTTTGGCTTGATCGTCTGTTGAGATTTTTTCTAAGGTTGGTTTTGCCTTCTGAACTTTTTCAGGAGCTTTTTGAACCTTGGTCACCTCCTGTTTGATCGTTTTTGGCTGGGGTTCAGTCGTTTTGATCTCTGGTTTTGACTCCATCGGTTCGATGGTTGTTTTGGTCTGTATAGGCTTGGGATTGGCCAAGGCAACTGTTTTTTCAAGACTGTCAGTAGGGGTGGTTGAGGCTGAGCTTGATGAATTATTATCAGCTGTGCAAGACATACTTATCAGCATTAATGCCAGCGTACAAAACTTTGCTAAGAAAGACATAAAGTGAGTTATTGGTTTTTTGAATATACTGTCTTTCTTAAAACCGCTTCTTCGCCTTCGATGTTGCATTTGTTGCTTGGAGTTGTTCCGGGAGCGACAATATTGGAGCAAAAATAATCGGCTACCAGTTGATAACCGATAGCCGATCAAAGTGTCGGGGTATCTAATGTTTAATAGGCGTAAACCATTCGTTTAGTCTCAAATAGCTTGCCGTCAATTACTAGGCTATAAGCATAAACTCCCGGCTGATAGCTATGTGCAAAATAATCATACACATATTCATTCATACCAACATTCAAGCTGATCGGTGCACGAACGAGTTCTTTTCCACTCAATTCGTGTACTACAATTTCTGCACGTTGGTAATCTACTGGACGAGTTACTTGCACCCCAATGACGGTAGCTTCATCAAACGGATTTGGGTTGTTCTGAAGTAGCGTGATACCTTTTTCCGGATTTTCCAGTTCTTCAGTATCTGTAGTAAACAACACCAATTCTTCCTGAGCAAACAGGCTTTCAATACCATTCTCATCGACAGAGGCTACCGAAATATAGTAGGGACTAGTAGGCAAACCTTCAAGTAAAGGCGAAGTTGTATTGACCGTATAAAGGCTGTCAAAATCATTAGTATTAAAGGTACGAACACCTACGCGGTAAGTTCCATAATCATTTGGATCTTCAAATTCGATCTGGATACCTACATCAATATCCTGAGCCGTAAGATTGACCGGCGTGATTGGGCCAAGCGCCGACATCGCTGCTGCATTACCATTGATAATAGCGTTGCGCGACAAATAGTTAAAATCAACAAAGAAAGAATCCAGAACGCCATCATTATCCGTATCAATTCCGAGCACATCTTCCATCGTATGCTGTCGATCGTGATATTCTGGCGTAGAAGGATTACCATTTCCGTGCTCATTGGCTGAGGTAAAGCGAACAGCCGCATAACCCCGCTGGTGAAATGGAATGTGGTCGCCACCTCTTCCTGAACGATCCTGTGGTGTCATCAGGTTGATGACTGTCGGAACTTCAATGACGGGGGATACTTCTTCTTCATATTCGAGCTTAATAAAGCGGGCAAGACCTTTATGAATGGATTGATTGGTTCCGGCTGAATAAATCCGCACATTTGTGCTGTCGATATCATTTAAGCCAGGGCAACCCGGAGGAGAAGCCGTTTCACCACAAATGATCCCACCAACAATATCATTATTCAGCACCGTATAAACCTTAATGCCTTGTTGATCGCAGTATTCTGCAAATGCATTAGCCCCGTGCAGTCCTTGTTCTTCACCAGTCGTTACCATAAAAACAATAGTGCGATTAAAAGCAAACTGGCCCATTACCCTGGCCAATTCCAGTACCAAAGCGGTACCACTACCATTGTCTTCCATCCCTTGTGCTTCACAGTTGATATCGCAATTATC
>JALEHC010000318.1 GCA_022763215.1 Saprospiraceae bacterium | reverse complement strand
CGACATGGTAAGGTCGGATTTGCTGATTAGGAATTGGGCCTGTATACAGCACATTTTTGTCTTTCATCACTCCCTGAAATGCACCTTTCCCAAGATAAACTTTTTCGCCATTTTGTTCGTCAAATGACTTGTAAACAAAGGTTTCTAGGCTGTCACTGGACAAGAATGCACCGACTTTCGTCAAATTCGAATCACGCTCCATCGAATCTTGTATATCTCGTTTGCGTTTAGCAATTCGGTAATTAAAACTAGTCAATGGCAAGCTATAAAAACGCACATGATCAAAGTCTTCGCCATATTCGCCCAGTACAGTAGCGCCTTCCAGCAAATGGCCAAACTTTTGATGCAGGTAGTCACTATTGAGTTCCAAATCCCACATCAACAACAATGGTTTTGTGTTGGGATAATCGTCTAAAACCTGTGGTGCCCGGTAAGGCTCTGATACCAACTGAAGTTGCTTCGTAATCTGCCCGGCAGAAGTTCGCGTAAGCATGGCCGCAGTGGTTGGCAGGTTTTCTTGTACGCCCAAAGTGAGCGAATGTTGAGCGGTATACCCTTGAATAGTCAGCCAAAAAGCATCCGAACCGATATTGTAATAGGGCACCGGAAGTGTCGCCTGAAACTGATCGAAGTCGAGGCCGAGTTGATCGCGAATAGAATTGCCGGTACGAACCGTTTTGATTTCCTTGATCTCGTAATCTTTCTGATAGGCCGTTTGATAAGCTTCAACGAGCAATACCAATAATGCAAAGCCTAAGATGATCTTTCGAGTTGTGTTGGATTTGGCGAAAGCCCACTGATACAAGATGGTAAATACGACCAAATTAACAACATAATAGAATACCCAAGCAAAGCGGCCAATTGACCGAAATTGCTGCACCGGCCCTGTATAATCGAGATAAATATCCCAGCCTGGGAAAGTGAAAGGCACGCCAAAACTAAAGATTACAATGACCAAAGCCGCATAGACCAAGTGGTTGAGCCAAGACTTTTTAGGCACGTCCTGTCGGACAAAAGGTTTGCGAAAAGCGGAAAATATCCACCTAAATAACAAGCCCAGAAAAACCAAGCCACCAATCAATCCTACGTAGCTGACATTTTCGACATTCAAATCTCTGATATTGATCATCTTCTGGTCAATCCATTGATATAAAGGCAAGTACGGATTAGTTACCAATCCTTCCCAATAGGTCCGATAAGCAAAAAAGCCCCACGGCTGCGCCGTTCGGTCCGTAATTTCAGGATCGTGCAACCACAACTGAAAAAAGGCAAACGGTATGATCAGCATTACCCCAAAATGCCCGGTATAAAGGGGCACTTTTTTCCAGTCCCATTCTGATAAAAATCGAAACAAGAAATAAAAGGCCACCGTAAAAGCCATGATCGCAAAATAATAGAAATGAATGCCCGAATATATGAACACCGCCAGCATCATCCATAAACTAACTTTCCAGCCAGGCCGCTCATCGTACAACAGTAACAAATACAAAGTAATCGGTAATACTTCCGGATGCGACAAGCCATAATGACTTACGAGTCGGATGCCTTGTGGATTCATAAAACCCAGGCCAAGCGCAACGATCATACTGTACCAAACTGGCAGTTTGAGCTTACGCAAAATCAGATATAAGAATACCAAGCAGAGTAAATAACTCAGAAAGATGGAATAATGAACAATCGGGATGATTGTCCAGGTCGGTATTTCAAAAAGGTAATCGTTGACTAGTTTTAGCAGATTAGACAAAGTTGGCTGACAAGCCCCTGGTATCACATGCTCGCCATAAGGATAATTCATCCCTTCAAAATGCGAATAGGTGCTATCATTTTTGACATGATACTGAATCACCGTATAGGCTTTGTAGCCATCTCCCCATTGCGAAATCACACTTCCTGGCTTCAGTGTCATTTGTTCTTGAAACCGAAAAATGATCAGCAACATCGCCAGTGCTGCGAATAACAGCCCGAATTTCCATTCTGCTGACAGCTTCATATTGTTAGTTGTTCGTTTATGTTTTTTGAGTTGGGCTTATACTTTCCAAAAGCGCAGTAATAATACTTCTGCTCCCAAAAACAACAAAGCCAAAATCAGGCACCACCGCCATAATTTCACGCCCTGACTTCTATCCTGAATCGTACCTGTCAATACCGTAGCAGATTCAGATTCCAATACATTGAGGAAACTGCCAAATTGATCTTTCAGAGCATCCGTATTGAGGTATTCCAAAGCCGATTCTTGTCTATCGTAGTTGAAACCATAAGTAGCTAGCGTTTCTTCTTCATTCAAAAATAAATTATAAAAGCCAGCTTGCTTGATCTGATTATTGACACCCAAAAACACCTTCGCTCCTGCAATTCGTTGTTCTGGAATAAACTCTTCTGCCTCTCCACGTAACTTGTACACCAATTCAGTACTTGTAGCCGAGTGGCCGCGTTCAATGACTTCATCTTGGCCAATAAAATAGGCGATCTTATTTTCGCGGCCCGAAGAAATTGCCATTTTGTAAAGCATCGGAATAAAAATTTCACCATTCCGAACCAAGTCATTATACTCAGGATTCAGAGGTGCTGCACTCAGGTACAAATGCCCCTGCCCTGCTTTATACTTGGCAATAAAGCTTCCGCCATCGCGGTAACGCATCAGCGGCTCCTCGCCTCGATTTGAATAGCCAGTCATTTTGAAGTTACCTTCACTTACCGGCAATTTTATATTGGCGTTCGCATTTTCAAAAACATCACTAAATACAAACTCCTCGGTATTGATTCGGCCTACTTCTCGGCGTATGCCCTCAAAAGATTGAAATTCGTTGGCAGGAAACGTTCTCAAAAACTGGTTAAAAGAGTTGAGGTCAACATCCCTTGCGGGAAATGCCAACAAATTACCACCATTGACAACATACTGATTCAATTCGAATGACAAACCCGAAGAAATACTTCTCAGGTCATCCAATACAATGAGTTGATAATCAGCAAAGCTGCTGTAATCCAGATTTTGAACTTGTGCTCGATTGAGTTTGAAATAACTGATCCCTTCAAATGCTGCACCTAGGTAGCGATTAGGACTACCACTGTCGATTATCAGCACATTGATTTCATCGGCCACATCGAAAGTGAAATAATATTTATCATCAAACTGAACCGGATAATCTGTAATGTTCAATTCGGCCTGATGCCAGCCAGTTCTTAGTATAGTTATGCTCACGGTATCCAGTACCGAAGCTTGTGCTGGAATTTCCAGCGTTCCAACCGGACGAGACTGGCCTTCATAACGCATGGATAAGCGTACATTTTCAGCGGGTTCGCTACTTAGGTTTCTGATTTTCACAATCAGCTTATTCGTTTGGTTGAGCGTTTGTACAGGCACATCAAACCAAGCAGAATCGATACTGATATTGCGTTCTTGAACCGCTTGCAATGGCAACAAATTGACCTCCATGGTCGAATCTGGTTTGCCATCTAGGTCAGTTATATTTTTCTGAAAATCAGAAACTAGGAAAGCAACTTTATTATCGGCATTTCCGGTACTTAAAGCTTGATTTTGACGACTCAATACCGAAGACAGATTTTTAACCGACGGGCTCACCTCTATCTCATCAACCAAGCTCAGGGCATCTTCCTGGCTCACGACGCGCTGATGACGCCCCTCAAAATCATTTGTCAAAATCTGAAACTCATCATCTACTTCATAAGCTTGAATAATTTCCCGAGCGCGTTGCTTGGCTTTATCCAGAAGCGGAACATCCTGGCTCAGGGCACTCATACTAAACGAATTGTCCACAAAAACACTAACCGCCTTTTTACCTTTTTTGACTTCCACATCCTGTGGGATAAACGGTTGGGCGAAAGCCAGTACCAGAAACAAGATGGCCAATAAGCGCATAAGTAATACCAGTAAGTTGCGCAGTTTGGATCGGGCACTCGTTTCTTCTTTTACTTCTTTGAGGAAGCGTACATTTGTAAAATAAACTTTCTTGAATCGTCTAAAATAAAACAGATGTAGTATAATCGGTATGGCTAAAGCAGCCAAGGCAAACAAAAATGCAGGGTATACAAATTGCATATCTTGTGGTCAATATTTATTCAGGAATTCATAAAAACACAAATCCCTAAGGTTTGATTGGCAAATGTACTAAATTGAATGCTTTCAAGTACAGCCACTGCTGAATTTAAGATTTTGCCAACATTATTGTGTCGGCAATCTTTTACAAACCATTAATTCGCATTTTAGGCTCCTTTTTGGTGCATTCAAATAGTAACAGAAGTAAATACGAAAAACTTTTTTGATCCTAAAAAAGTTGTCATTAGCGCAAAGAGTTTGGAATATCATCTATGAAAGAACAATATTATAAAGTCAAGGAAATTTATTATACCCTACAAGGAGAAGGGGCACATAGTGGCCGACCGGCTGTATTTTGCCGCTTTTCGGGCTGTAACCTGTGGAGTGGCCGCGAGGAAGATCGACACAAAGCGATTTGTCAGTTTTGTGATACGGATTTCTGGGGTACCGATGGCGTCAATGGCGGAAAATACACGGCCAAAGACTTGGCCGAGCGTGTCCTTAGCCTTTGGCCCGACCCGCAGCAGGGACAACCTTATGTAGTGTGTACCGGAGGAGAGCCACTATTGCAACTCGACGCTCCACTCATCGAAGCCTTCCACGAGATTGGTCTGGAAGTAGGCGTTGAAACGAATGGCACCATTGAAATCCCAGAAGGTATCGATTGGGTATGCATGAGTCCAAAGGCTAATGCGGACTTAGTTGTTAAAAAAGGGAACGAACTAAAATTGGTCTATCCACAAGTCAATGCCGAACCTGAAAAATATGAACAACTCGACTTTGAATATTTTTACCTGCAACCTATGGATGTGGATGGTCCACAAGTCAAAGAAAATATCAAAGCCACTCTTGAATATTGCTTGCAACACCCCAAGTGGAATTTAAGCCTGCAAACCCACAAAATTTTGAATATTCCGTAGAAGATTATTCTGGCTGTCGCCGAATGGCCCAATGGTCTCTACTTTCTGAAATCCCAAAATCAAATCATTCGATTTGTAAAGTGGTAATTGCTCCTTTACAATCCTGACTTATGAAAGGATAAGTGTTTTGATCTTGAAAATGGTTTGCTAGATTTCTATTCTCACAAAAAATTCACTGCTATGAAGACGAACTATTTACTTATTTATCTATTCATTTTTCCGATTTTTTTATTGGCTCAGGAAGAAGAAGTAACGGTACAAAACGGAGACTGG
>JALEHC010000317.1 GCA_022763215.1 Saprospiraceae bacterium | reverse complement strand
GTTTTTGTAGGTCTTTTGCTTGTTCTACTCTTTGTTGGGCCGCATTTTTATAATTGCGAAGCATAAAGACAATATCTTTCCAGGTTTGGGTTTCTTTCAGATTGCCTTTTTTAGCTACCCGGTGAGCAGTGACGGAAACACCATTACTGAGCATGTGAACATTAAACAAGCGGACAGGCTGCTGTTTGATCATCAGGTCAGCAATTAAGAATCCGTTTGCAGAGTTGATATAAGAATGAATTTTTGCATTCTGAATAGGGAAACGAGAATAGACGGCCAGTCCTTTTCCCGCTTTTACGTATCGGTATCGCAGCCCTTTTTTTGCCAGAAAGGCGTTGAAGTAGTCCTGCTGCCTGCTACCGCGAGCAAATTCCTGAATACAAAGTATATCAGCATCTAAATCCGGAAAATATTTTGGTAGTTCATCTGCCTTCATGGTTGTTTCTAATCCTGGAGTTCGAAAGGAATAACCATTAAAAGTGACAAGTCGGATACTGTTTTCGGTGGAGCAGCTTTCGCTGAAATGCCAGCCGATAAAGCTTTGGAAGTGGTTCCAGCCGAGTAATATGCTACACAATGAAAAGAGGAGGTAATAGTTTTTGCGAAATGCCCAAAAAGAGAAAAACAATGAATGCATCAATAGCAGGAAGGGGTACATCAGCCCGAATAGTGCTATTGGCCAAAAATGTTGAGGATTGGTGTAAGGGGCCAGATAACATCCAAAAGTTGCCAAAACCAGGAGAAGGTTGGCCCATTTCAGTAAAACAATCAGCTTCTTTCGCACATGCTACTTCTTGCTCGCATTAAATAAAAATTCTTTTTCGGCGTCGCTCAGGCTTTCATAACCTGATTGCTTGATCTTGTCCAGAATTTCATCAAGGCGTTCCTGGTGAGAACGATCATCACTGCGGTGATGACTTTTCGAACTACTTTTTCTTCGTTTAGGACGAGACGCTTTTTCTGTATTTTTATAGACCACACGTGGCCCTTGTTTTCTTCTACCTCTTCGGCCCTGACCGGCAAAGAGTCCCTGAAACCAATTGCCCATTGCATTGAGGAAGTTGTTAACAGGCACTGCCAGATCATTTCCTTCGCGTAATTGACGAACGAAAATGTAGCCAAACACAGCACCACCAATGTGCGCAACATGACCACCTGTGTTATTCATACCAGCTACTCCGAGTAAGTCTAGAAAGACCAAAACTGCAACGATATATTTTAGTTTCACATCCCCCAAAAAGAGTAATCGCATAATATAGTCTGGCGATATAACACCAGCTGCAACGACAATAGCCATAACAGAAGCGGAAGCACCCAGCATAAAGGGGCCACTATTTGCGGGAAGCAAATTCAAATTGGCAGAAATGAAATAAAGTATTGCTCCTGACAAGCCCCCTAGCAGATAGAGCGGCAAGATGCGTTGATTGCCGATGAAGTCCCCTACAATTCGCCCAAACCAGTACAGAAATAGCATATTCCATAAAATATGCCAAAAACTAAAATGAAGGAACATATAGGTAATCAGTACCCACGGATGGGTCAGGTTGTGAAACCAGTCTGAAGACATCATGAAAAACTGCTGAAAGGTATTAAACCACTCTGGTAAAGAGCGATTATTACCGATCATAGCAATAATCCAGACCAGATTCATTACTACAAAAGCACCGACGTTAACAATGACAATACGGGTGACCATATTGCCATAATTAAATTCTCTTTTTACATCTTCCCAAATCGAACTAAACATTGGCTATGAATTACAATTATATATACAAGCACAGCCAGTGGCTGATTACCTATATCAAAGTTAAAATCTTAATGATTGATTTCCAATTTTATGGAATAAGACCTAAGTGTTTTTTACATCATCTCTTACTTATAACGCAATAAATCTTAGTCCTATGCATATAACAGGAAATAATTAAAAAGTATCAGTCTCTTAATCGAAATCTTAATCCCATCTGTCGAAATCTGAACCACTTCCACGCCCATTCCAAATTAGGGTCATGATAAAGCCGGTTAATGCACCTCCTAGGTGCGCAAAATGGGCAATACCATCACTGCTCGACTGGAATGCGAGAAACAACTCAATACCCGCTAATAACATGGCCAAATGCTTGATCTTCATCGGAATCGGAGGAAAAAGCAATTGGACTCTCAAATTGGGGTATATCATACCGCAAGCAACTAATACACCAAATACTGCACCAGAAGCCCCCAACATCGGAATATTATTCAAATATCCAGGAGGAATAGTCTGCAAGAAATTGATTTCTACAAAAATTGACAGAAAATGAAGCCCTAAAGCACCAAAGCCAGTCAGAAAATAATAGATCAAAAAACGCTTGGGACCCCAGCGACTTTCAACCAGCGGACCAAAAATATAAAGTGCATACATATTAAACAGCAGATGGAAAAAATCTGCGTGCATAAACATGTGGGTAACGATCTGATAAGGTTGGAAATTAGGGGATGTAGGGTAAAATGCAGCAAGGATATAACGAATATCCAGTGCCATGGTTCCTACATACATAATGATATTTATAACTAAAATATGCCTTACGACATCTGTCAGTCGCATCATAAGTCGTGGTTTTATTTGCTCAGTAATTTCAGTTGCAGGCGCATTGATCTGCGTCAGGCTGCGAAGCAGATATTATTAATTTCTCGCTTTTTGCAAAAAAATGCCTGAAATATATATGACCTCAGCAAAGGTTTAGACTAAATAACTAAGGCTTTAACAGATTTAGTTATTAAATCGTTTGATCAGATCATCTAAATCAAAAGTTAGGACACAGTTTTTACCAGAAGGACTCTTGGTCGGTTGCTCGCAGGCAAATAACTGATCAATCAGGCTTTGCATTTCTTCTTCGCTCATATATTGTCCTTTTTTGATGGCAGAGCTACGTGCCATTGATCGGGCGATGTTTTCTCTCAGGTCGAGCTTTAAGTCTAAATTTGAGCGGTACTGTTCTAATAATTGTTCGATCAGTTCCGCTTGGTTAACTTTTCCAGACATGCCAGAAGGAATACCGTTAATAATAAAGGTACCTTGTCCAAAGGGAGCTATGTCAAAGCCCAGCAGATTGATCTCATCCCGAATACTTTCCAGCATAGCAGCTTCCATGGTTGAAAGCTCAATAGTTACCGGGAATAATTGTTGCTGACTAATCGTTTGTTGCTGTTCTAGTGCATTAAGGTATTTTTCATATAAAATACGTTCATGAGCATATTGTTGATCAATCACCAAAAAACCGGACTTGATCTGACTAATAATATAAGACCCATGAATTTGATAAGGCTTTTTTTGCTGTTTGCTGAAGCTCTTGGAGGCATCATCCAAGGTATTATCTTCATCACTCCAACTACTTTCAATCGTTACGGCAGGTAAGTCATCGTTTTCATCTGATGAGGTAGAGTCATCAAAAAGATCGAGTCCTTCAAACGCTTTTTGCCAGTTTTCCTGATTACTGCGTTCACGCTGACTTGGATTTTTGAAAGAAAAAGAAGAACGGCTACTTCCGCTGTTATCCCCCTTGTTTGTTTCGTCCTCGTCCTCATCCATTTTACTGGGGAAGGTCTCAACGGAAGAAGGTGCAGGGGGCGTATATGGTCTGATACGCGTGGATGCAAAACTGGTTTCCTGGTCAAAATCCAGGGAGGGCATAATTCCATAACGGGCGAGCGCGTGTCGGATAGCAACTCTCAGGAATTTATAAACGAGTTTTTCATCATCGAAATTGATCTGCTGTTTGGTCGGATGTACATTGATATCAAGTTGATCAGGATCAATGGTCAAAAAAATAACGTACATCGGGTGGGTATCTGGCGGCAGCATATCTTCAAAAGCCGTCACAACGGCGTGATTCAGATAGCCACTTTTTATAAAACGGTTATTGACAAAAAAGAATTGATCTCCTCGGGTTTTCTTGGCAAATTCGGGCTTTCCAACGTAGCCATTCATTTCCAGTACTTCCGTTTTCTCTTCAACCGGAACTAATTTTTTATTGGTATTGCCACCTAATACCCCAATTATTCGTTGACGGCGGTTGGCCGGCTGTAGCCGAAATACTTCTGTTTGGTTGTGATGTAAAGTGAATGCAATCGATTCATGAGCCATGGCGATGCGCTGAAATTCTTCCATAATATGGCGCATTTCCACAGAGTTGGTCTTCAGGAATTTTCTTCTTGCAGGAACGTTAAAAAACAGGTTTTTGACAGCAAAGCTGGTTCCTTTTGTACATTGGCAAGGTTCCTGGGTTTTGACTTCCGAGCCTTCAATGATCATACGAGTACCCAGTTCTTGATCTTCTGGCCTGGTTTTGATTTCGACTTGTGCGATGGCTGCAATAGAGGCTAGCGCTTCGCCCCGAAAGCCCATAGAAGTGATGCGAAATAAATCGTCGGCTGTGCGAATTTTGGATGTGGCATGGCGTTCAAATGCCATGCGGGCATCTGTTTCGCTCATGCCGGAGCCATCATCAATAACCTGGATGAGAGACTTTCCGGCATCTTTGACGATGAGTTGTATGTTTTGGGCGCCTGCATCAATCGCATTTTCCATAAGTTCTTTAACCACTGATGCCGGACGCTGAATAACTTCCCCTGCTGCTATCTGGTTGGCAATAGCATCTGGAAGAAGCTGAATTTTATCAGCCATAAAAATCTCCTTCTTTTTTGAATTGGTCGGCCCACCCGCTTTCTTCCAAATCAAGATTCTGTGGCCGACTTACTCTGTCATGTTACCAAATTCCTGCTAAAAGGTAAAAAAACTTCTACTTTCAGGATACTAACCGAAAGAATATTTTGATAACAAATATAAAACGCTTTTATCACAAAGAAGATTTTACGAAGAAGGAGAAGCTTACTCCTGCTTAACCATTTGTACCCAGTGCTTCAACGATTCGAGGCAAATAGAGGCTCAAGAAAACATAGGAGAACAAAATCAGTGCTGCAATGATTGCAATTAAGATATAATTGGATCGACGTACCTGAGCCCTGCGAAAGTTATTATCCGCCAAATATCCACCTCTTTTAAAACTACCTTCTAGTCGCGATTTGATAGCCTCCGGATCACTGTTTTGCATTTGCTCGATTCGCTTTATGCGTTCTTCCAGAGCTTCTTTGTCTTTGTCCCAGAAGCGTGGTTTATAATCGTAGCGTTGGTGCTTGGGTTGTCTGAAAAATCGTAATAATGCCATAATCAATTGTTTATTGAGTAACGGCCTGTGTCTTATTTACCGAAAGGTAGATACTACTGACAGGTCGTTGTTTCTTAATTTACCAAAGTAAAGACAGAACGCGAAATTATTTGAAAGTCAATGAATAAACGAGTACCTAAATGGAAAAGTTGACTTTAAAAAGTCGCTACTTTTTGCTTATTCTACTTAAAGTTACAGTTGGTGTACACATTTATTGTGCTAATATCCATCAACATTAATATAGATGCAAAAAGGGAACAAAAATGGTGGATACAGAAAAAAGAAATAATGGGTACAAATAGCGGGAAAAATTGACAAAAGAACGGAAGAAGGTTGTTGCCTGTATCAATAAAGAGTAACTTTGGGGCTTACTTTTTTGAAGTCTTTGCCGAACAGTTCAACCATTTGAGACTTACTAATGTATCGGTAAGTACTACGCTGTAATCTAGGTTCAACAGACTAAAAAATCTAGCTTGCAAAGTAGTGCGTTGGTTGTAAAGTTTTGAATTTCCTTATCAATCCCTATCATTCAATGAGTGATCAAATAAAACACGAATGTGGCATCGCCATGATTCGCTTGCTTAAACCATTAGAATATTATCAGGAAAAATACGGTACGCCGTTTTATGGCCTCAATAAGTTGCGCCTGCTTATGCAAAAGCAACGCAACCGTGGTCAGGATGGTGCCGGTATGGCTACTATTAACTTAGATGCCTCTCCTGGCATGCGTTACATTAGCCGAAAGCGTAGCAATGCGCCAAAGTACCTCGAAGATCTATTCCAAAAGGTATTCGAACGCTTTAAGGATTGTACGCCCGAACAACTACAGGACGTTCCATGGCTTCAAGCCAATAAGCCATACATGGGGGAGGTCATGCTCGGGCATTTGCGCTACGGAACTCACGGCGACAATACCATCGAAACCTGCCATCCTTTCCTGCGTCAGAATAACTGGATTACCCGAAACCTTATCTTGGCAGGTAATTTCAATCTGACTAATGTGGATGAGTTGTTTGACGAATTAGTAGAACTAGGACAGTACCCAAAAGAAAAGTCAGATACGGTTACGGTACTTGAAAAAATTGGTCATTTTTTGGATGATGAGGTGCAACGTTTGCATACCTGGTACAAGCCAGATGGCTATTCGAATGAAGAAATCAATGAGCTGATTTATCAAAACCTAGATGTACCACGTCTGCTTCGCAGAGCAAGCAAAAAATTTGATGGCGGTTACGTTATGGTTGGTATGATCGGGCATGGAGATGCATTCGTTATGCGTGATCCAGCAGGCATACGTCCGGCTTTTTACTATGCAGATGATGAAATAGCAATGGCCGCTTCTGAGCGTCCAGCTATCCAGACGACCCTTAATGTCCATATCGATAAAGTTAAAGAATTGAAGCCCGGTCATGCATTGGTTGTCAAGCGTGATGGTCGCATCATGGAGGAACCGTTTATTGATCCGCTTCCGCGAAAATCCTGCTCTTTCGAGCGCATTTATTTCTCGCGTGGAACCGATCGTGACATCTACCTTGAGCGCAAAAAATTGGGGCAACAATTGGCTAAAACGGTGCTCAAAGCAGTCGATTATGATTTTCGGGATACGGTCTTTTCTTTTGTACCCAATACAGCAGAAACGGCTTTTCTGGGAATGATTCAGGGAATAGAAGACATTCTAAATAAACGCAAACAGGACGAAATCGAGAAGCTACTCGAAAAGGGCAAGGACATAAAGCCTAAAAAACTGGAAAAAGTCCTTTCGCAGCGCGCACGAGTAGAAAAAATAGTCGTCAAAGATGCCAAACAAAGGACGTTTATCGCCGATACTTCTTCCAGAGAAGAGTTGGTGTCGCATGTATATGATGTGACTTATGGTATCGTCAAAAATGAAAAAGATACGCTTGTATTGCTCGATGATTCTATCGTACGGGGAACTACGCTTCGCGACAGCATTCTGAAAATCACGGCACGCTTGCGTCCAAAGAAAATTGTGATTGTTTCTTCCGCTCCACAAATTCGCTTCCCAGATTGCTATGGTATCGATATGTCTAAGATGAAAGAGTTTGTGGCTTTTAGAGCATTGGTGGCTTTGTTGGAAGAAAATAATAAAGAACATTTGCTGGAAGAAGCTTATCAACGCTGCAAAGCTCAGGAAAACAAACCGAATGAAGAGGTAACCAATGAGGTGGCTTGGTTGTATGACCAATTTGATTATGAGGAGGTTTCCCAAAAAATTGCGGAAATCATTACGCCAAAAGATATCAGACCAGAAGTTGAAATTATTTACCAAACAGTAGAAGGCTTGCAAAAAGCTTGTCCAGGTAATGATGGCGATTGGTATTTTAGTGGCAACTATCCAACGCCAGGCGGCAACCGCATTGTCAATCGTGCCTTTATCAATTACATGGAAAAACTAGATGTGAGGGCTTATTAAGTTCCCTTGCAACGAAATACAGATGGGCGTTCTTGAGCGAAAGCTTGCAGGGACGCCCGTCAAAACCGCATTTGCCGAAAGGTCAGGTTAATGCGAGCTTTGGTGACTTTCTTGCTTGGGGGTAATCGATGTAACCAATGCAATTGAGTATCTTCTTTCATCACCAGTAAGCTTCCGCTCTCCAGTATCAAATCCACTTTTTCTTTAGTTCTTTTATGCTTGAACGCAAACTTGCGAGCCGCGCCAAAGGTGAGGGAAGCAATGGTTGTAGGCGTTCCCAATGCTTTTTCATCATCGCTATGCCACGCCATGCCTTCACTTCCATCGTGGTACAAATTGCAAAGACAGGAGTTGTAAGTGGTTTCGGTTACGGCCTCGACTTGTTTTTTGATGGTTTGCAAGGTAAAAGTCCAGGGCAAGGCCGTTTTGGTTACTTTTGAATAGGTGTAGGAAAATTGTTCGTTGCCATACCAGGCAACTTTGCGTTTGGTTTTGATGTGCTTGCCAAACATAATGGCTTCATCTGGTTTCCAGTCGAGATCTTCCAATAGTATTTGGTAATACTTTTGTGCGCTCACTTGGTCATAAAGAAACCCATGATACTCAACCTTCCCGTCATAAGGTAAAAGGTTGTTAGACGTATTAAATAAATCCATTCGCAATAGCAATTTGACTCTTCAAATGTACTAAAAGCATTCGGCTTGGAGTTTTTTGGACGGATATTCCTTAAATTCAGCATCCAGAGTGATCCATCTTTAAAAATCAGCTAATCGGTATGAAAAATTTACTTTCCCTTCTCTTTTTTGGAATACTGTTTTCTTTTGTGGCTCAGGGCCAACCGTTTACCCTCGACCAAATTCTATCAGGGCCTTATGTCAATTCGGTGGCCAGTAGCCCGCATGACGATCGAGTTGTATTTGAGGTCAATGAACGTGGCTTGCGAAATATCTGGACGGCTACCCCTTCCTTTGGAAGAGCCCGAAGAATAACCAGTTACGAAAAAGATGACGGGCAGGTACTGGGCGGTTTTCATTTTAGTCCAGATCGCAGGTCTCTGTATTTTGTTCGTGGGAGCAGTCCCAACCGACAAGGTGAATTTGCCAATCCCAATTCTGATCCGAACGAAGTATATCGCCGTATTTTTAAAGTGAATTTTGAAAATACCACTGATCCGGAATTTATCACTTATGGTCACGAGCCAACTATTTCTCCAGATGGCCGTTGGTTGTTGTTTTTGAGAAGGGGTGAAGTGTATGGGAAAAAACTGTATGATGAAAGCGACCGGCCCAATGTCTTTTTTAAGGTTCGAGGCTCGGTGTCTAATATTAGTTGGTCAGAGGATAGCCGTAAGGTATTGTTTCAGAGCAATCGAGGCGATCACAGTTTTGTAGGCGTATATTTTGTAGAAGAAGATCGTATCCAATGGATGTCTCCTGGGGTGGACTTTGATGCGCATCCGGTATGGTCACCTGATTACGAATCGGTTGCTTTTATTCGTACGCCCGGTCGTAAAAAAGATGAGTTGTACAATATCATGGGGGCTAATGCTTTTGCTATTTGGACGGCAAATATTTTTACAGGTGAGGGTCAGGAAGTTTGGCTTTCGCCAAATGCAAAGGCAGGCGGCTTCGCCCAATACTACCCAGCTCATCCGCTTCGCTGGGCGACTGAAAATCGTTTGATTTTTTACTCTGAGCACATGGGCTGGATGCATTTGTATGCACTTGATCTGCGGACAAGAAAAACAATCGACCTCACACCTGGCGATTGCGAAGTCGAGCATAGTGTACTTTCTTCTGAGGGCGAATTTTTGGTATACAGTAGCAATTGTAAAGACCTTAATAGCCGCCAACTTTGGCGGGTAGATACGGATGGCCGCAATGATGAGCGGGTGTTAGCGCAAGAAGGCGTTTTGCAGACAGACCCCGTATTGAGCTCAAAAGATAATTGGGTAGTTTTTCGGCGCTCTGATGCTTTTACACCCACTGCGCTGGCTGCAGTAAAAGTCAATGGAAGCAGTGACCGAATTGCCTATCCTGACCGATTACCACGTGATTTTCCCGAAAGGGAAGACCTGGTAGCTCCCTACAATATCACGATTAAGGCTGCTGATGGGATGACGGTTCATGCGCAAGTATTTGAGCCCAAAGACATCAAAGTGATTGACAAGCGTCCGGCCATTATTTTTATGCACGGCGGTCCCATCCGACAGATGTTGCCAGCATGGCACTACCGTGGGTATTATGGCAATGCATATGCGATGAACCAATATTTGTGTGCGCAAGGGTATCTTGTTTTGTCTGTCAATTATCGAGCTGGTATCGGTTATGGCCGTGATTTTCGGTTAGCCGAAAATCAGGGGCCAAGAGGTGCTTCTGAGTATCAGGATATTGTCGCCGCTGCTCGGTATCTCGCTGCTCGGGTAGATGTAGACCCGTCAAAAATAGCTTTGTGGGGTGGTTCTTATGGTGGTTATTTGACGGCTTTGGGCCTTGCCCGAAATCCGGAACTATTTGCGGCGGGAGTTGACTTGCATGGCGTACACGATTGGGCATGGCGTGGCCGCGATTTTACACCGGGTGGTGCCTGGGGCATTACCGAAGAGCTGATGGACCTTGCGTATGCCTCTTCACCGGTGAGTGATCTGAGCAAATGGCGTGACCCCGTTTTGTTGGTGCATGGCGATGATGATCGCAATGTGATGTTTGGACAGACGATTGATCTGGCACAGCGACTTCGAGAAAGAAATGTACCTGTTGAAATACTGGTTTTACCGGATGAAGTCCATGGATTTTACCGGTATACTTCTTGGCTACAGACATTTCGCGCAGCAGACCGCTTTTTTTCGCGTAAGCTGAACTGGAAAAAAGAATAAAGAAAGTTGGGAAGAAACGATTTGTATGGGCACTTGTTAGCATGGATAAACGTACCTTTGCACTTCAAAAAAACAAAACATGGGATACCAAAGTCGCATGCGAAATTACAAGAGTCGTCGCGAGCGTTATGAGCAATCGACGCGTAATATTCGTATCATTTTCATATTTGCTATCATTGCCCTGGTCGTTTTCCTTTTTAAGGAGCGTTATGAAATCTGGGGTTGGTTGAAGACCTATTTCTATTAGGCATGCTTTTCACGCAGTCGTTTGGCGAAGAAGTACGGATACACGCTTTGCAGACTGGAACAGTTGCCGTTAAGAAAGCACATTTTCAGTATACTGGGCCAGAGCGTCTGCGGATGCCATTCATTTTATTAGATCCTCGCTGGGTAGCCCCGATGCCTATCTGGACCTGGCTAGTGGAGACGCCTTTCGGCAAATACTTAATCGATGCGGGCGAGACGACCCACTTCTTCAAGAAAGATCACTTCAAAGATCAGGTAGAAGCCTTTGTCAATCGAAGTATTTTAAAAATAAAAATTAAAGAAGAGGAAGTGCTTCATAGGCAGCTTGCTGTCCTTGGGCTTTCGCCAAATCAGTTGGATTTGGTTGTGTTTACCCATTTGCATCTCGATCATGTAGATGGTGTTCGACACTTAAATGGAGTTGAATGTTGGGTTCATCAAGAAGAATGGCGTCGCCCCTTTGGGGTTCCTTTTTCTGCTTTACCCTCATCGTTTCAGCCAAAGCTGATGGACTTGCCAGATGAAGATGAAGTATTTGCGCAAAGCAGAAAGATAGACGACTGGGTTGATCTGATACCTACGCCAGGGCATACTTACGGGCATCAGTCGGTGCGTATACGCACTTCTGAGTATACGATTATTCTGGCTGGAGATGCTACCTTTACAGAAGCTCAGCTTAGGCAAAATAGAGTAGGGGGTATCCATGTAGACAGACACCTTTCGAGAGCAACCATTAAAAAATTACAGCTTTTTTGTGGGATGGAGGGGAATGTAATTTACCTGCCAAGTCATGACCCGGAGTCAGCTTATCGGCTGGTAAATAAAGTTTGTACTTGCCTATAGCAAGCCACGATTTTCGAGTATTTCAGCGAGGTTATCGATATTAGACTGAATGTCTTCCATCTTGTTTTCCAATTGACGGATGGTTACCTGCCGGAAACCTTCCTGTGGAAAAGCCCTGTGATACTCTAGTTTTTCATTAAGTTTTTTACGTTGTACGATCAAATGAGCTAATTCTCTGAGCATTTCATTTTCACGCACTAAATCCTTCCTGGATTTTTCATTCATGTGCATGTTTCTAGCCTCCATGAGGAATCGGTTTTGGTAAATTAAATACTGGCTAATTATCACCTAAAGATTCGTGTAACGGACTATCAATAATACCAATTTCGTTTTGACTTATATAAGTTATTGTTTCTTGAGGAAAGATGCTATATGAAAAGAGAGTGGTAGCAAAATTTTAGTAAAAGGTAAAATGCTTACGATGAAAAAAATGAAGTAATAATAAAAAAGCAGCCCGAAATAACAAATCAGGGCTGCTGAAAAAACCAACTTCAAAAGGGGGTTAGCGTTTCTTTATATTAAATATGATTAATCGTCTATTTTGATATTAATGGCAGGTAGTGCCAATAATAGTGTGAACTTGCTTATCAAAAACAAGCCGTACTACTTAATCCTAACAGTAATAATATAGATGAGACGTCGAAGGGGGCTATCTCAATGAAATAATCGGTTAGTGGAAAAGGATTTTTAGTTACCAATAAAAGTATAACCTTTTGATTTTAAAGGCAAGTCACAGCTTGTTAAAAATTAAATAAAATGCTTATATGGTATCTGTTGGAACTATTTTTTGTATTCCTGCCTTAATATTATCGTCTGTCATCACAGACAAATTCACATAATTATCAATTTTTTCGAGTATGTATTCAGATACAAAATTGGGAAAAATAAGTGGGCAGCTACCTTCCTTAGGCTGCGTATCAACCGGCCTAAAGGAGTAATAGCTCTTAGGTACTTGCCTTCTTTTTAGTCAATTTTTAAATGGGGAACTCATGAATTTCGCACTATTTGTGTTGATGGTGGCCTTTCACATCATCAGGGCAATTTATGAAGAGGAACGAAAATACAAAAAAGGTGAATCTTTTGGAAAACGTAGTGTAACACCATCACCTACCATTACCAAGGTGACGATAGATACAGAGCGTTGGTTGGAAGAGAAAGGATTTGTTGGCGGTTTAGCGAAAGCTAAAAAAGAAGGGTATGCTGAAAACTCTATTGAATGGATGCTTTGTGATGTATATCAACAACTTGAGGAGATTTGGGAGAAGGATGCAGATTTTTTCATGTACTATTTTCGGCCTATTTTGAAGCACCCGGTTTTGATTCACCATTATAAAGGTATGTGGAAAAATAACCACTTCCGTTTTCAGCTTAGAGCATTGTATGCGCTTCAAGAAAAACATGCTGTCAGAAATATTGCGGACTGGGAGTTGAAAACAAACAAAGCCAATACGCCCACGAATTTTAACATGTACAATGATTTGCTCATTCAGTATTTGTATGAGCAATACCCAACACCTCCTTTTTTGTGGAAAACCTGGCCTACGCTTTTGAGTGTGAATGCTTCCTTGACAGGTGTTTGTGATGCGGAGGACTTGCAAAATCCGGAAAGGCACCCTTTGATTAGGTTGTATTTGCACATTACAGCTGGGGGGAGTTTTCGAGACATCGAACAAACTGGTTTTCGATTGGAGGTCAGCCGAAAGATGGCTCATTTTCTGAAGGAAGAGAAGGAAACGCTATCTTTTCCAATAGCCTACATCAAGGCAGTTGCATTGGCTGAAGGACTTAGCCCTCAACTCGCAAATGTATTGGGCTACGCTAATTTGCAAATAGACGATGTCAACTTTTGGAGGCCGTTTTTCCAGTTTGTGCGTAGCCAAAATCTGGGGCCAAATCAAGAACAAAGTCTTCGAGAAGTGGCGATCTATATGAATATGATAAGGTTCAAGTCCTCGGAATTGAGTAAAGACAACAAAATAGGCCAGTTGTTTGACTTTAAAGGACGAAGCTGGAACACTTTTGTCAAAGATTTGTACAATGCCATCAACATGGATTATCCGGCTATGGGCAATACAAAAGATGCCTACCTGTTGGAAGGAGAAGATGGAAAGTGGTACCGATTTGTCAGGCTTCGGAATCACAAAGCTTTGAAGGAAGAGGGCGAAGTGATGGAACACTGTGTAAGTGAATTTCAATTTCACCAAGACTGTCTGAGCGGAGCTTCTCACATCTGGTCTATGAGAATGCTCCATGCAATGGAAGAACCGAAAGAGGAGCGAATTGCAACTATTCAGTTTTATCAGAATGCATTAGATGAAGTTATGGGACCAAAAAACCGGTGCTTGAGTGAAGACCACTGGAAATTGGTCAATCAATGGACCAGCAAGCATCTTCGGTTACAAGAAATGGTTGCCAATTAATAAAAGGTTGCAGGAGTTTTCCTGTGACCTTTGTTTTAATATTATTATTTTGAATAAATGAAAAAGATAGCAATCTCTGATATTCATGGTTGTGCCCGCACCTTTGTGGCCTTGCTGGAAAAAGTAGATTTTCAAAAGGAAGATTCGCTTTATTTATTAGGCGATTATATTGACCGTGGGCCGGATTCTAAAGGTGTGTTGGACACCATTCTTTCCATGCAAAAAGAGGGTTTTAACGTCTTTTGCCTCAAAGGCAATCACGAAGATTTAATGCTTAAAGGTTTGATGGGCGACCGAGATGCCTTATTGACCTGGCTTATGAATGGAGGAGAGGAAGCCTTAAGCTCTTTTGATCCGGAAGAAACCGGAAATGTACCTTCCCGCTATCTTGCATTCCTGGATTCCTTACCCTGTTATTTTGAAGTAGATCATTACATTCTGGTTCATGCCGGACTTAATTTTATCGGAGGAAATCCATTTGAAAATCAGCATTCTCTGATGTGGATTCGAAATTGGTATCAAGATATTGATCGGGCATGGTTGGGTGATCGGATAATCGTGCATGGTCATACGCCTCGGTCTATGGATCAGATCAAGCAGATGCACACAGATTTGGATAAAAATGCTTACCTCAATATTGATGCCGGTTGTGTGTTTAACCATCAGGGGCGGCATCATCTTTGTGCGTTCGATTTGACTTCGAGACAATTATTTTTTCAAAAAAATATTGATTAATAAGGTAAAGCCATCTTTAGATTCTATTTTTATAACATAGGTCTGTTCCTATTTTTAATGGGTTTACGGCTTCTTTCGCTTTCGCTAAATACGAGACTAGTCGAAATAAAGTCGAGTTAGCAAGCAAAGTTTATTGACCAAAAGTCAAATCATAAAATGTCAGAGCAATTAATTGATAAAGCTGTTGAACAGCGAGCAGGAGAAGAGCTGAATGCGAGTGCCTTATTGGCGTACCTCAAAGAACACGTAGAGGGCGTAGGCTCAGAGGTAGAGATTCGTCAATTTCCAGGTGGATTTTCTAATTTGACGTATTTGCTGAAAAGCGGAAACCGAGAGATGGTTCTGCGCCGGCCTCCAGTAGGTGCCAAAATTAAGTCGGCTCATGATATGGGCCGCGAGTTTCGGGTGCTCAGTCTATTGCAACCGCACTATGAAAAAATACCAGCACCTCTTGCTTATTGCGAAGATGAAAGTGTATTGGGTACTCCTTTTTATATCATGGAAAGAGTGCGCGGGCTGATACTACGCAATCGCAAACCCAAAGGCCTGGAACTGACCCCTGAATTGATGAAAGGGCTTTCTATGGCTACCGTGGATAATCTGGTGCATCTCCATCAGATTGATGTGCACGAAAGTGGACTCGTAAATCTTGGTAAGCCAGAGGGTTATACAAAGCGTCAGGTAGAAGGATGGATTAAGCGATACAAAAATGCGCAGACGGATGACATCCCGAATATGGACCAATTAGAGCCGTGGTTGCTGGAAAGAATTCCGGAAAAAGAGGAAGTGTCCTTCATTCACAATGATTATAAATATGACAATTTGGTGTTGCAACCAGATGATCCGACCAATATCCTGGCGGTATTAGACTGGGAAATGTCAACCGTGGGCAATCCATACATGGACCTTGGGGCCGCTTTGGCCTATTGGGGTGAACCCAATGACACAGAGTACATGCGCTACTTTTCACTGACGTGGTTGCCTGGCAACTTTACAAGGGCAGAAGTTGTCGATTATTATCAGGAAAAAAGTGGTAAATCAGCACCAAATATGTTATTTTACTATGTCTTTGGGCAATATAAATTGGCGGTTATTGCTCAGCAAATTTATGCCCGATACAAAAAAGGATTGACTAAAGATCCGCGATTTGAATTGTTGATTTATGGGGTGAAATCTTGTGCCGAGGCGGGCTCAAGAGCTATAGAAAAAAATCGGATCAGTAATTTGTTTTAATCTGATTTGGACGAATTGTTTATCTTTTAAATAGGGCGGCATTTTATCCGTCACTGATTTGAATTTCTTAATGCTTCCAAAAATAAGTTGTTATGGCAGCAGTAAAAAATCCATCCATTCAGTTACCTGAAAGTATTAAACAACTCATTCCTAAATTTGAAACGGTAGAAGCAGAGCGCAAACACCGAAAAATACGCTTAGCAGCGGCACTTCGAGTGTTTGGTAAGTTTGGTTTCTCTGAGGGCGTAGCGGGGCATATTACCGTTCGTGACCCAGAATATTTGGATCACTTTTGGGTGAATCCTTTCGGTATGTCTTTCAATCAATTGAAAGCTTCCGATTTATTGCTCGTCAATGAGCAAGGAGAAGTGGTTGAAGGAAAATTGCCGGTTAATAAAGCGGCATTTGCTATCCATTCTCAAATCCATGCGGCGCGTCCAGATGTAATTGCAGCAGCTCATGCACATTCCCTTTACGGGAAAACTTGGTCAACTTTCGGTCGTCTACTCGATCCGATTACGCAGGATGCCTGTGCATTCTTCCAAGATCATGCTTTGTTTGATGATTATACAGGAGTGGTGAATGAGGTAGAAGAGGGGGCCCGTATTGCCGAAGCGCTTGGCGAGCACAAAGCAGTTATCTTAAAAAATCACGGTTTGCTGACTGTTGGGCAAACGGTAGAAGAAGCGGCATGGTGGTTCATAACGATGGAAAGAAGTTGTCAGGCGCAGATTATGGCGGAAAGTACAGGCAGGAAAGTTAATAAGATTGCTGATGAGGTAGCATTGAAAGTACGCAATGAGGAAGTTGGTTTTCCGTTTGCCGGATTTTTTCAGTTTATGCCGATTTTGCAAGACATTATGCAGCAATATCCGAATTTAGCAGACTAAGGTAATATTTTTGATAAGAATCATTTTCAAGAGGCTGCCCTTGGATGGCAGCCATTATTATTGTGATGCGAGCTTCGATTTCGAGCTCTTCGGCAGGTATTTGGAAGAGTAATTGATATACTGGTAAGACATCAACCGAGTCGATAACGCTTTTGTCGTATTTTCCCAGAAAAATAAGTTGTTTTAGCAGCCGATTAAATTGTCGGCGACTTTCAAGTATTCTACGAAAGTAGACAGAACCGGCCATTTGTGGGTTATCTCTTGCTTCCGCGAGATGAATTTCCGATTGAATGATAACTCGATGTTTCTGAGGGAAACTGGCAATTTTTTGGAGTAGTGCTTCTATTTGTGCTGCACTCTTGACTTTAGTTTGTACACGCAGTAGAGACTTACTCGCCCAAAGTACTTGGTTCCAGGCTCTGGCCATAAGGGCTAATTTGAGCTCTTCGATGGATGGAAACTGGAAATAGATGGCGCCATTACTCAAGCCACTTTCTGTAGCGATGGTTGCTATAGAGATCGTCTTGAAGCCATTTTTTTGCCAAGCTGATTCTGCCAAATCCATTACGACCTGACGATCAGTAGCATGACGCTCGAGTTTCATGGGTTGTCTTTTTATAGTTTAAGATGCACTCATCTTAGGCTATATTATGATAAATCACCTACCCTCCAAATAGAAAATGGAGAAGCAAAAAATGTAAGGAAATTGGATGATAAAAAAAAGGTGGAGAGCATAGGTTGTTAGTTAATAGATTCATAGGCAAAAGACCGCTCTCCAATACAAAGTTAAAATTTTTTCTGACTTATCAGAAAATGGGCATATTTTATTTTTAAATATCGTCACTTACCGAATTCAATGCTAAGTTATTGGTAGTCTGTGCATTTGAATCGAGCAAAATATTTCTGATAAGCTGGAGGATGTTGGCTTTCCAATCTGCTACAGGAACTTGGAAAATAGAGCGTCTTCCTGATTTGTTGTTATTGACATTAAGTGAAGTGTAGCCAATAACTACTGCCCACGCGGTCAGGTAAATCATTACCGGATTGGATTTGTTGAGAATACTTCCGTCTTCTTGTCCTCGCTGGAGTTCTGTTACTACAATATTGAGTGGAAGATTGTGAATGTCTTGGATTTTACGAAAGTAGAGACTCTCCTGCATAGCCTCGCTCAGGCGGAGAAGACCGCTTTTACCTTCCGAATTGGCTCGAACCAATGACATATAATTCATAAGCAATTCGAAGTAGTAATAATTTTTTTCGGCAAAGTTGAGGTAAGCATCCATGATCGCCATTACCGAATGAAAACCAGAGACATTTTTGTTCGTTTCAACACACTGATAGTAAAGATCGATAATCGTCTGGAAAGCCCGGTGAGTCACTGCCATGAAGAGGTTTTCCTTGCTATTGAAGTAGAAATAGATCGTCCCTTTGCTAATGCCAATTTCATTGGCAATGCTTTCCATCCGCGTATTATTAAACCCCAGGGTCGAAAATACTTTCTCCGCAGCGTCTATGATCTGCGCTTCTTTAATACTTCTTTTGGACGAACTCATGGCGCAAGGGATTAAAGATCTAGTTATTCTTTATAAGTGACGGATCAAAATTATGGATAAGTAAAATTTGTCAGCAAAAAATGATTGAACTAATTGATGATAAGATAATTAGGAGATTATTTTGTGCTGGCCCTATAAAATTTTACTTGTTCATAATTCCGTCTAACTGCTTAGGTAGCTCATTTACCTATATATATCAAATATAACAAATATTTTGACTTAGTGTCAATTTTACATAATGAATTTGACTTTTGGTCAACTTACTG
>JALEHC010000316.1 GCA_022763215.1 Saprospiraceae bacterium | reverse complement strand
AATTTGAGGTAGCTCACCAGACAACTTTGGATGGCGCCAGAGCACTCATTGATGCTGGTTATGAAAATCCGTTTGTGCTGAATTTTGCTTCCGCAAAAAATCCGGGTGGGGGCTTTTTGGGTGGGAGCCAGGCACAGGAAGAAAGTATTGCGCGTGCTACCGGACTGTATCCTTGCCAACTCAAAGCCGAAGCATATTACCAAACACACCGCAACATGCGATCTTGTATGTACACGGATCACATGATTTATTCACCTGGAGTACCTATTCTGAAAGATGAATCCGGACAACTACATGATCAACCCTACATTGCCTCTATTTTGACCTCGGCAGCTGTCAATACGGGGGTGGTCAAAAGACGAGAACCAGAACGTATACCAGAGATAGCTGAGATCATGGAACGCCGTATCAAAAAAGTACTGGCCATTGCGCATCATCATCAGCACGATGTATTGGTATTAGGCGCATGGGGTTGTGGCGTGTTTCAAAACGACCCCCAGGAAATCGCTGCGCTTTTTGAAAAAGTACTTAAAAACGATTTCAAGGGCGTCTTCCATAAAATTCTGTTTGCTATATTTGCTCGTAATGAACGGTTTATAACGCCTTTTCAGGCTAAGTTCAGCTAAAAAGGATGTGCCAGGCACTTTCGTCCCGACACATCCAAGCCTACTTTACTCCCTTGTTGTTGGATAGCAACAATGCATCAGCTTCGTTGTGGTGGCCGATATAAATATCTGTCTGGCCATCACCATTGAAGTCGCCGGCTAACAGTGCAATTGCTGCCGTACCCGCTACCTTCGGTAGCTGCAGTTGTTCGGTCGAAAATCCATTTTCAGATTGGCTAAACAGTTGCAAATTGGGTGTTCCCCACCCATTAGCCGTCAAAATCTCCGCTATTCCATCGTTATCAAAATCTATGATGACAGCATCCAAGGTTGTTGCAGCACTGTTACTCAATTGATCACTTACATCTTTGAATTGGGCTTTTCCTTCATTAATGAAAATTTTATTGGCGGGATTATTAGCAGGATTCCAGCCAACATTACAGAAAAATACATCTTCCAAGCCATCTTTATTGAGGTCAGCAATGACGACTTTTCTGGTTTCATAAGCACTTAGGTCGCCAAAAGCACCTTCTTGCTCTACCAATTTTCCATCCATTTGTAAGTACAGATTACTACCTCCTTGTTCTGCGCCCTCTATCAAGTCAAGATCTCCATCCTGATCAATATCCACGAGTTTCAAGTCTTGCGTATGATCAGTATTTGGCGAAAGCCAGCGAGCAGTCTGTAGTTCAAACTGACCATTTTTCAGATTAATCCAGACTTCGTTGGGGCCTTGATTACCAAAAATGATATCAGGATAAGCATCTTTATTGAGGTCGATCACGGCTAGTGCATTGGCATTCAGTGTTTTAGTAAATTCGAAGGTTGCCGCTTCAAATTGGCCATTACCTTGGTTCCAAAACAGCTCATGGTAGCCTGTGTCTTCAGTTGCAAAAAGAATATCAAGGTCTCCATCTTGGTCGAAATCTGCCAGGGCGATATCTTCGCTATCCTCTCCGGTCAGTTTGGCATTCATTGGAGGGTGTATGGGAGCTAGTTTTTGATGTTTGGCAAAATTACCTTGCCCATCGTTCCAGAGAATCAGATTGGCATGCCCTTCCAACGCCAGCACTAAGTCGATATCGCCATCTGCATCTAGGTCAGCAGAAGCTACGTCCATCGTACCAAAATTTGTGGCATAGGCTGGTAATTGATAGCTTGCATTTTCGTATTCCAGCATTTGAGGATCGATTGAAGTAGAAACGGTTTGATTAGCCAAATTACTGAGCCACTGATCAACGACTTTCAAAAATTGCGGATGTATGCCTTTGGCGTAAGCCTGTGCATATTGGCCCGATTTCTTGAGTTGCCAACCTTCTGCTTGCGTACCTACTTCAATCAAACCATGATCTGCACCTTCGATCAGCTCAAAAGTTCCATTGCCTGGGTGGTAGGCATTCACCACTTTTGCGATATTTTCTGCATCGCGATAGCTAACCGCTTCGATGTCGGCACTTCCGTACAATGCCAAGGTAGGTGCTTTGACCTTACTCCAATATTCAGTGAAATTATGTCGGTTAAGCTCTTGCCAAAATTCCAGTTTGCGGTTAAACATTTGCCCATCAGGCGTAATGCTGAGATAATTTTGCATAATGTGCAGCTCTTTATTGCTCAGTTGTAGCTCTGCTACACTTTTCCCCTCATAAAAAAGTTCATGTACAATACCGCGCGCAATTTTCAGTTCTGCTTCGTTTTGCACATAATCGCTTCCGATAACCGGCTGCTG
This sequence comes from Saprospiraceae bacterium, assembly GCA_022763215.1. Classification (GTDB taxonomy): domain Bacteria; phylum Bacteroidota; class Bacteroidia; order Chitinophagales; family Saprospiraceae; genus JALEHC01. The sequence continues at coordinate 2,550 of JALEHC010000316.1, read as the reverse complement.
ATAACGCATCATAGCGATTAAAAATTCTTCCCAAGGCCGGATGACGGTGCCGTAGGTGATCACGCCTTTCGGCAAATAACGAGACGCCAAATAAGGCGCGACATTCCCGCCAAGGGAGTGACCATAAAGCACAATATTTTGCTGATCGACAAACGACCATTGTTGCAATTGTTCGTAGCCATTAGCAAAGCCTTCGAGTTCGTCGGTAAAGGTCATTTCTGCACAAGGCTGGCAATCTACATACTCGCCAGCCCCCGGTTTTTCAACTCGTACAACGGCATAACCTTGATCTACCCACCGATTAATGAGTTGTACAAATACATTTTGTGGACTTTGCCAGTTGATCGATTGGCAAGGATACCCTTGCAAAAAATAAATGGTTTTGAAAGGGCCTTCACCTTTCGGTTTGTTGACAATGGCACGAATATATCCTTTGCGGAAAGGCACTTCTTTGAGTAAGATTTCGGCTTTTTCAGAATGAGCAATAGGGATGCGTGGTTTCATCATGCCTTTTAGCTCCTTTTTTTCCCCCTTTCGGGAAATGCCTAAGCGGATAGGATCTTTGACTTTCATAGCCTTCAATTGATTAAACAGGGTTGAAGGTTGCGTAATCGCCTGTCCGTTTAGCGAAAGCAAAAGATCGCCGACTTCTACTCCTATCGCAGCAGCAGTCGATTGTGGTAAGACCGATTTGATACTATAAATAGCGCCGCTTTCCGGCGGTGCCTGATCGAGAAATACGCCAAGTGAAGGTTGTGGCGGAATGTTTTGCCCAAAGAGTGGAAGGGCTGATATCAGAAAGAGCACGATGAATCTGTACATAGCTTCTTGTTTTGCTTGGGTACAAAAGAAGCCGAAAAAACAACGCGCCATAGAACCAAAATTGCTATTTTAGGTAAGCACGCCATGCATTGTAAGGAAGATTGCAATACCGTAGAAAGCTAGATTCAGCTGCTTAAAGTCGTTTCTGAATGAGCTGGCCAAGCGTGTGTAGGCCGGTTTCGACTTCCTGATCATAAGAGCGGCCAAAACTGAGGCGAAGACAATTGTGGTGATGTCCATGTGTAGAAAAAATCTGACCCGGTGCAATACTTACCTGATGTTGAATCGCTTCCATGTATAAGTCAAAAGCATTAATATTTGGCGGAAGCTCAATCCATAGCACATATCCACCTTGCGGTTGGCTAACTCGAGCATCTGCTGGTAAATATTCACTCAAGCATTGCAAGTAACGCAATGACTGTGTATGTAGTGCTTTGCGCAAATGGCGCATGTGGTTTTCGAAGCGGCCATTTTCCAGGAAGTGGGCAATAGCAGCTTGGCTGAGTGTAGAAGTAGAAATGCTGTGGTAGAGTTTGTAGCTGATCACGTCCTTTTTGTACTGCCCGGGCAATACCCAACCGACCCGATAACCTGGAGCAAGTGTTTTGGAAAAAGACGAACAGAGGAGCACTTGGCCCGTTTTGTCGAACGTTTTGCAAGTGCGCGGGCGAGACTTACCAAAATATAGCTCGCCATAGATATCTTCTTCGATCAATGGAATTTGGTGGGTAGCCAATAACTGCACGAGCTTTTCCTTGTTTTCATCGGGCATTAGGCAGCCTAGTGGATTGCTAAAATTGGTGACAAACAAGCAAGCATTAATTTTAAAGTCTTTGATAATTCGGTCGAGTCGGTCTAGGTCGATTCCGGTCTCTGGGTGCGTAGGCAATTCGAGTACTTTAAGCCCCAAAGACTCGATCACCTGAAAAATGCCAAAATAAGTAGGACTTTCTATAGCCACGGTATCGCCGGGTTTGGTGACTGCTTTAAGGCTAAGAGCAACAGCCTCCATGCATCCAGCGGTAATGACAACATCATCTTCATGGCATACGCCACCCCAATTGAAAGATAAGCGAGCGATATGGCGACGAAGTTGCAGGTTGCCCTGAATTTCTTCATAACCTATGCAATGGTTAGGTTCATTTCGAATGGCGTGTTGGACAGATTTGTTGAGTTTGGCAATGGGGAGCAGATCGAGAGACGGAGCGGAAACGGACAGCTGAAGCACATCTTTCGATGAAATGTTGGCATAAATAGTAGAAATCATTTCATCAATACTTACATTTTTGATTTCGGCTTTCGGGATAACCACTTTGGGTTTTTGAGGCATACAAGAAGGCGAAAAACGAACATAATAGCCTGATTTTGGGCGAGCTTCGATCAGGCCTTTGTTTTCGAGTTGGTAGTATGCCTGAAAAACAGTACTCATGCTAACATTATGCTTTTTGCTGAGTCGCCGTACCGAAGGAAGCTTATCGCCAATTTTTAGCGTCCCTTCCTCAATGAGTTCTTCAAGTTGATTGGCAATAGCCTGATATTTGAAATGAGTATCCATAATTTGTAAATCTGATCTGGTTAAAATTATGAAAACTGCATCTGTTTTGTGTGTGGTTTTCTATTTAATTTCGCAATAAGTAGTTAGACGGAATTATGAACAAGTGAAATTTTATAGGGTCAGCACAAAATAATCTCCTAATTGTCTTATCATCAATTAGTTCAATCATTTTT
>JALEHC010000044.1 GCA_022763215.1 Saprospiraceae bacterium | reverse complement strand
TGAATAATAGCTGGTTCAGAACCATGTTCGCCTTCAAAAATAAAACTGTTGGATACCGCTACTGTATGTTTTCCAGAAGGACTTTTCCCAACAGATGTCATCAAAGGGAACCGCACATGTGGTCGGTCTATTTCGCTGAAAAGCTGACGAACATCTCGTAAGTGATTGGGTGCTTTGATGACACTTCTCGCCTCAAAACTCAAATCTTTATGAGCTTTAATCTCAACAATAATCATGGAAGTATATGGCAAATGACGCAATGCCATCATTCGGTGGGTAACACTGGCACTTTTCCCTACATTAAAAGTGGTTTCCAGACTAGCCTTTTTCATATCTAGGGTCTGTGCATAATCAGAAACCGATTTATTATCTACCCAAGTACCATCAACAATCAGGTCAATATCAAGGGGATTAAATGTTTTCAGAATATTAGATACTCGGCCTCGCTGATAATAATCGTAAACGCCATTCATGACTACATCCTTCACTTTCATAGGCTCCGGTGAAGAAACCAGCCCGATCACTCCATTGGCACAAGTCACACCAAAATAGTTATCCGGGTCAATATCTTTAGCCACTACTTTCCAAGTGTCCTGGGCTTGAACAAAAAGTTGACTTACAATAAGGAGCAGAAATAGACTGAGTGCTCTCATTTTTTCATTTTTAGGTTATCGACTATAAAATTTCCTACTTTTTTTCCCTGGCTTACGCCAAATTCTATGGCCGGACGATAGTGAATGCCTCCATATAACCGACTAATTGCGGCTTCTTCTGAGGCATCAAAAAAGGAATCAAATGAGCGGACTGGTAGGCCATATTCGACCTCCGTACTGTCCACGAAACTAAAATTATCGCCATACAAATGGGTGAGCGCAACTGCTGAAGCAGAAGAAATAACGCTATGCCCACTGGTGTGCTCCGGAAAAGGAGGCGTCTGCAATAATGGCATCCACTCTTGGTCAAAATGCTGATTGATGACTGTTTCTGGTCGAACCAGGCTGCTGCGGTATTTTTCATCCCAGCAACTGATAAACGCATCAAATAAAGAAATAGAAACTAGCGTATAGGCCGCAGCCGTTTCCATCATATTTGAATTGGCTTTTTGCGTAGCAATTTGTGTAATGCCAATCCAGTGACCGCCAGGTGAAATTTTCTTGGTAGCGAACATGATATGCCCATGTACATTGGAAACAAAAGGATTGCAATCCCAGAATTTGGCAATTTCGACCTGCTCTTCATCGGCTGCTTTCACTACATTGTATACTTCCATCAATTCACCGAGAAATTGGCTATTTTCATCCAAACTAAATTCAGAGGGTGGCTGTGGCACAAATTGAGCAGCAGAATCCAGCACCAGCGTACGTATTTTGTTCCAATGTGGCTCGATACCATCCATATAATCTGGTGGCGTCGGTGCCCATCGCCCTGGATCATCTGATACAGAATATTTGGGATAAGACCGGGTTTCAGCATATAAATCTTTGCTTGACCACGCGACAATCGCATTACTTAAGGCTTCTCCATAAGCTTTTGAATTGTCGAAAACCTTCTTTGGAATACCAATCGCTTGAAATTCCTGCAATATTTCTTCGTGAAAGGAATTTAGCTTTTGTTCTGAAAAAACAAACTTCTTCGAAGTCGTCAAAAAAGCATGAACGGCAGCCAAACTATAACAATATTCCTTATCTGCTTCTGGTTTTGGTAATTGGTCGAGTTGGTGCAACTGCCCTTCGAGCGACTGATAGTCTGGGTATTGATGAATCAAAGCTTCATAAGCGGCGATACTTGGATAAACATAATTGCGACTTGCCACCGGCGGAGAAAAGATATCATGAACGATTACATCGGTCAGTTTTTTCATCGAACGATGTAAAAAAGCCGGATCAGAAGCATCTTGCTGATAATTCGGATTGACCTCCTCATTTTGACAACTAGGCAATAAAATGATGCTCCAAGCTAAAAGCACTAAAATGTAAGACCAATTTATTTTCCACCTCATAATTTAATCCTTTAGAATATACTGTGCATCATTATTACAAACGACTAGGTACCGGCCCTCGCCTATAGCAGTAATGTCACGAGTATTTAATTTTCGCGGAAGCGGTAAAGCTTCATAGCCTTCGAAAGTATTAGTAGCTGAATTGAAACGAGCAAATTTGCCACCACTATTTGCCATACTCTTCCCTAATTCTGTCAGGTAACCATCATGATTTCCCACAAAAAGCAGCTCGCCTGCTTTCGACATCTCAAAACCTTGTATCGTACTCCACTGCGCTTGCGCAGGGAGTGGATAAGCCTCGTATGTGCCATTTACCGAAAGGTAAACCATAGAGCGCAACTCTTGTATTTCCCTGCGTTCTACAATCTGATTGTCTTGCACCATTTCGAAATCTTCTATAGCATCGACAGTCGAAAACTTCTCATAATTGGTAAATTGTTTCCGCACCAGCGGGACTTGCGTTTTCAACTCATCGAGCGAAGCAAACGGCATATATCTTGAAAAATAAGGCGCAAAAATTAATGGCTCTGTCTGGCCATTCTGGTCGGCATCCACAACAAATAGGCGAATAGGCTGCTCAGGGGAAGCTTTCCACTTGAAGTTTTCTCCTGCATTGCCAGCAATAATATCGAGCTGTCCGTCCCCATTGAGGTCATGTAGATAGATCGTATTCCACAAACCGGCACCTTGTCCAAATCCCAGTTCTTCACTTTTGTATTGAAATTGCCCATTGCCCTGATTTTCCAAAACAGCAATCGACATCCAATCGCCACAAAGAACAAGATCAAGGTCTTGGTCATTGTCAATATCGGCCCACTGACTATCCGTAAGCATACCAAAGCGCTCTTTTTTAGCGATTTCCACACCCAAACCTTCTTTATTGCGAAGCACAAAGCTATAAGGTACCAGGCCATAAGAAGCTGGGATTGAACGCGCACCCACAAAAATATCTTCGTAGCCATCCTGATCAAAATCAGCGATAGCCACAGTGCTGCCATTGGTATGCGGTAAAGAAAGTGGAATCCGTCTAAAATTGCCCTTGCCATCATTTAGGTACAGTCGGTCTTCCAGTAGTTTATTGAGTTCTTTTTCGTCATTTCCACCACTGACTACATAAAGATCAAGGTCACCATCCTTGTCAAAATCAATCACCGCGGCGTCTACATCTTCATATCTGGCATCGCGCTCAAAATCTTCGTTTCTGGCTGAAGTGACAAACTCATCGCCCTTTTGCAGATATAAGCGAGGTGCCTGAAAACGAGCACCGCCGATAAACAAGTCCTTCTGGCCGTCTTGGTTGAAGTCTTCGTAAACATACGCTGGCCCTTCTTTTGACAGTAATTCCGGAATCAGTTTGTCGGCTTTATAATCATCAAAAACATTTTCATTGTGTTCGATAGGCAATTTGGCAACGGTAGCTCCTCTTTGCTTTGCTTTCGCAAAATGGTATGGCTGTGCCGTTTCTGATTTTTCAATCACATGGTACTTATTGATCGCTATGTCAGTCATCAATTGACTGGTATGATCTGGCCAAACAACGCGAACGGAATCAATAGCAGGGCTTTCGCCCAAACCAAAATGCACAAAATGGGTACTTGAAGCCTGAAACCCGCGGGTAGTTGTGTACTGCTGCGTCCAGGTTTGACCAGCTGCATAAACATGTATCATGCTTCCTTTTTGGCTGCTTTTCAGCTGAAATGCGACAAAATTGCCCTTAGGTCGGCTTGTATTTTCCATTAAAGAGGCCGTTTCGTTGATATTATTTACGATAATATCGAGGTCGCCGTCTTTATCAAAATCAGCATAAGCCGCACCATTAGAGAAGGTCGGCGCACCTACCGCTGCTTCTTCCAAGGAAGAGAATCGCAGCGGCTCTTTCTGCAAAAACAAGCGATTTTGAAGTTTCTGTTCTGGCATAAGTGCCAAAAACTCATCCACTTCTTCTTGTGTTAGACCACCGGTAAGTTTTTCACTTTGCGTATTGATAAAATTGATATAATCCAGATCATTTGGCCGTTTAACAATCCCATTGGTAATAAAAATATCGGACTGACCATTGTTGTCAAAGTCTTGCAACAATACCGACCAGCTCCAATCTGTCGCATAAGTATTGGTCATCAGTGCAATATCCGAAAACTCCTCCCCTGGATTCTGCAATTGAAAATGATTGCGAGCATACTGGTTTTCAAAACCAAAATCTTTACGAATCTTGAATACCTCGTCCGTATCTTCTCCACCTGATTTGAGTGCTACCTTTTCGTCATAAGGCAGCATATCGGTTGTAAAAATATCAGGGCGACCATCCTGATTCATATCGGCAATATCCACACTCATGGTAAATTTGGAGCTGTGCCCCAACATTTTAGCCATGGATTCGGTGAAAGTTTTATCCCCATTATTAAGGTAGATATAGTCATTTTCGTGAAAATCGTTTCCTACATAAATATCTACCCAACCGTCATTATTGATATCTGTTGTAACCAAGCCCAGCCCATAGCCCAGCGCACTGCTGTAGATGCCAGCTGCTTCGGTAACGTCTACAAACTTGGCTTCTGCTTCATTCATACGGTTTTCCAGCAATCGATCACCAGAAAGCTCATCTTTTTGTTGACGCTTGCTTGTTTTTCCATAACTTCTGACCGAATGTACCGAATGATTTAACAGATACACATCAAGATCACCATCTCGGTCATAATCAAAAAAGGAGGCATGCGTCGCATAACCTGAAAAGTCAAGACCATATTCCTTTGCTGATTCAGTAAAAGTCTGATCTCCATTATTAATGTACAACAGATTGTGGCTTTCCATCTCAGACACCGGTGCTACTTTGCAAATGTAGATATCCATCAAGCCATCACCGTTGATATCATCCATTACGGCACCTGAAGACCAGTTTGTCATGGCCTCCAAGCCACTTTTTTCGGTAATATCCTCAAATTGCAAATTGCCTTTATTCAGGTATAGTTTGTCAGCACTTTCATTTGCGGTAAGCAAAACGTCTTCCAGTCCGTCGTTATTGATATCTCCAACAGCTACCCCACCTCCATTATAATAATATAGGTATTCGAGTATATTAAGACGGGCCGTAGATTGCAGCTTATTGCTGAAATCAATTCCAGTCGCATCCGCTTTACGCTCTGTCAGTACCGCTGATTGAGCAGTCGTTTCGGTTGTTTCTTGTTCTGTATCTGAGCTACAAGCCGACCATAGCAAGGCCATAAAAAAGGAAAAAAGGATATATTTCGTGTACATTTCTTTTTGTTTGCTTGGTATTCAAAAGAATACCTAATTCAATCTACCGACCACCTAAAATTTAAAGGCGGCCAAGGTATCTCTACTAATATTTACCAATAAAGTATTGTCATCCAATAAAATAAAATCTCTGATCTCTCCATCTATGGAAAAACCACTCTCCTGTTTACCAAATCTAAATTGCTGTCCATTCTGGTTTTCTAGATATTGACCAAAACTAGCATCGTAGATTCCCATTTCTGGTAATACATAAAACTGATTACCTCCCAACAATAAATCTTCGTCGCCATCTTTATCAAAATCAGCAGTTGTAATCGCATAGACCGGGCTAAATTGTACCTGAGTTGGTAACTTAGCGGAGGTAAACTTCAACCCACCCTGATTGATCAGCAATACGGTCTTCAGTTGGTTGGCTTCCAAGACAGTAGCTTCTGCCAATTCTTCTTCCGTGAAGATTTTCCGGATATCAGCATCCTTAAAGGATTCAAAATCAGGAAATCTCTTTTTAAGCATTTTAATTTGATCAATCAAATTATGCAATAGCGCATACGGATAGTCTTTGCCATTCTCATCTTCAAAAGTCATTACCCCTTCAGACATTCCATTTTTGTCATAATCTGAAAAATAAAGTCGAATCGGACGTTCTTCTGAAGCTTTAAATCGACTGTTTTCCCCCAGATTACCAGCAACAATATCCATGTCGCCATCATTATCAGCATCAAATAGATGTAACGTATTCCACCAGCCACTCAAAGGAATATCTGCCTCGATAGCCGCTTCTTCAAAACGGCCATTTGCGCCCTTAAAGATTTTCAGTTTCATAAACTCCCCTACCAATACCAGGTCAAGCTGTCCATCCTGATCCATATCTTCGAAAGCAGCATCGGTAAGCATACCGACATCCTTCAAGCCCGGGCTTATGGTTTCGGTTTGATCTGTAAAATTGCCTTGGCCATCATTTATAAGGATGTAGGAAGAACAGGAAGCACCGAAGTTTCCGACTTTCACACGCTCACCAACGAATAAATCTTCATCGCCATCATTGTCGATATCAGCATGGGCAACTGCTCCAGTACTAAACTTGATGTCTTCGGCAGGTAGCCTTTCGTTTTTCAAGCTAAAATTGCCTTGGCCATCATTCAAGAATAGGTGATCGTAGTAGTACTCTGAATATTCAGAAAGTTCTACTCCGCCGCTGGCCAAGTACATATCCAAATCACCATCACCATCTGCATCAAAAAGCATGCACGACCGATGTTCTGCTTCTTTCAGGCGTTCGAGTTCTGCATTATTTGGCTTTCGCCTAAATGTGACATTATCGCCTGAGCCTTCTTGCAGAAAGATTTCAGTGACTTCGCCCTTCGCTCCCGGAAATACCAGGTCGGTTTTCCCATCGCCATTCAGATCGCCTTTGGCAACTCTGCCACCTTCATTGCTACGCATATGATAAATCAAACGCTCACGATTGAAATCGATATACTGGTTTTCGTTTTTGACATAATCTACTGGTGGTGTCACTTTCGTGAAAATCTGTTTTGCAGCCGCTTGCGGCTGCGCATTCATATCGCTTGCTTCATCTTCCTTGATAAGGATCGTTTGATTCGCAGCCACATCCTTCAATTTGGTGATTTTGCCGGAAGGCCAAACCACTTGAATGTCTACCTGTTTTGCTTTGCCTAGTCCGATATTTGGACGAAAGTCGATACTCGACTGAAAACCACGAGTGGGTACATTTTCATAATAAAAAATTTGCTCACCCGAGCTAACCGTTATTTTTGAACCTATCCCGAAATAATTGTCGTATTCGGACGAAGCTCGAAGTTCGAGCTTCAAATAGTTATTCCTTTCTTTTGACAGCGTGTTTTCGTATACAAAACATGGCATGTTGACGTTGTTGACGACTAAATCTAGATCGCCGTCATTATCCAAATCGCCATAAGCCGAGCCATTTGAAAAACTGGGAACCATCAGACCACTTTCTTCAAAAGTCTGGAAAGAAATACCATCCATATTTTTGTAAGCATGGTTTTTGACTTTATTGGATGGAATGATATCTACCAGTTCCTTGTAGTTTACACCTTCATCGCGGATGATGGAGCGCATCACCGCTTCATTTGAAATGTATTGCAGATAATCCTGATTGGTGAGGTCTTTATAAATACCATTGGCCACAAATAAGTCTTTGTAACCATCATTGTCCATATCAAAAAACAAAGCACCCCAGCTCCAGTCAGTTGCGGCCACACCAGCCATACGGGCCACTTCGCTGAAGGTGCTATCGCCATTGTTGAGGTGGAGCATATTTCGGGTAAACTGGTGGTGATAACCATTGATCACATTATACTGATACTTATTCCAGTTTTCGAAAGTGGTGACCGTTTTGAGTCGCTCATATTCGGAAGGTAACATTTCGGTTACGAACAAATCTGCATTTCCATCATTATTGATATCGGCTGCATCCGCTCCCATGGAAGCTCCACTGATCGAGCGCATTTGCTGAGTCAGGTCTTCTTTGAAAGTGCCATCTTTTTGATTGAGGTACAGATAATCGCGTTCAAAAAAGTCATTTGAAATAAAGATATCCAGCCAGGAATCATTATTAAAGTCACTTACCGTAACGCCAAGGCCAAAACCAATGACACTTCCGTAAATGCCCGCCTGCTCACTCACATCAAAAAACTGCCCATCGCGGTTTTCCATTAGTTTATCACCGCCTAGTTCGTCGCGTTCTGGGCGTACATTTTTACGCAAGTTGAAACTACCTATTGCCTGGTAGGAATTGTTGAGAATGTAGGCATCTAAGTCGCCGTCTTTGTCATAATCGAAAAAAGCGGCGTGAGTAGAATAACCTTTATCGTTGAGATTGAATTCAGCGGCTTTTTCTTCAAACTTCAAGCCATCGGCCGTGGCGCCTTGATTGATAAATAGCTCGTTTTCTTTATTGTCACCTTTGATATCGCCAGAGTTGCAGACATAAATATCGAGCCAGCCATCATTATTGATATCTACGAAAGTAACTCCTGTTGACCAAGACCTTTCACCACCTACACCAGCTTGCGCTGTGACGTCTTCAAACTGTAGGTCGCCTTTATTGAGATACAATTTGTTAGGCGATTGATTGGATACCATATAGATGTCCACTAGACCATCATTATTGATATCGCCAAGTGCTACGCCACCTCCGTTATAAAAATTTCGGTATT
>JALEHC010000315.1 GCA_022763215.1 Saprospiraceae bacterium | reverse complement strand
GACAATGGCGATGACGGAATTATTGTCGTTGCCATCGATAATGGTGGCGCTAACCGAATAAATGAATATTCTCCTTGGGTAAATCCGAGTTATGGGGGTGGCGAAGGAGATGAATACATTGATTTCATCGTAGAAACCCTCAAACCTTATATAGATGAAAACTACCGCACGCTAAGTGATCGAACGAATACCGGCATTATGGGATCTTCGCTGGGTGGACTAATTAGCATGTATGCGGCTATTGAACATCAGGATGTATTCAGTCGAGCAGGTATTTTTTCGCCTTCTTTTTGGTTTACCGACGAGTGCTATGCACAGGTAAGTAATACGGGCAAAGAAGCGGATATGCGAATTTATTTGTTGGCTGGTGAACAAGAAAGTGCTTCTATGGTGCCGGACTTGTATGCGATGTACAATACGTTATTAAATGCAGGTTTTTCGCAGGATGAGCTTTTCATAACCACTCACCCAGATGGACAACATAGCGAATGGTACTGGAGACGAGAGTTCCCGGATGCATACGAATGGCTGTTTGCAGATAACGTGACCAGTACGACTCCGCCAGACTTTACAACTTTCCAGCTTTCGCCAAATCCAACCAGCAATGAATTGTACATTGAAGGATTAGAAGAATTTACTAATCCAAGGGTTCAGATTTATGCAGTTGATGGACAATTGATCCTTCCACCAACCTTTTTTGAAGGTGGCCGTATTAATACTTCTTTTTTAAAGGAAGGGACTTACATCATCAACATTTACGCAGAAGAAAACATCTTGCTGAGTAAAAAACTGATCATTCAGCGTTAATTATCGCTCCAAGAGGCAGGCCCAAGTGATATTAATACCAAGACCAAGAAGACCAATGTCCTCATGGTCTTGGTATTCCTCAAAGCGAACATCTCTCCGGTTAATTCTTTTTAGTTATACAACGTTCTCAAACCTCAAAACAACTAAAATGAATAACTTACTTTTAATCTTAATCGCGATTCTGATTCCACCATTGGCCATGTTTCTACATGATGGCTTATCAGGTAGATTTTGGATTTCGTTAATTTTGACCATTATTTTTTATGTGCCAGGTTTGGTATACACGATGGTAATGATCTTGAAAGAATAGTCTTAAAATACATAAGACTTGGTTCTTCGATTAGAACCAAGTCTTGTTATGTCATTTTATTTTCAGATAAATTATCTCATCTCTTTATACGCATTAATCAGCCCATTCGTCGAAGCATCATGCGATTTGACTAATTCTTTGCCTTCCAATTCTGGCAAAATTGCTTTTGCCAATTGCTTTCCAAGTTCAACGCCCCACTGGTCAAAACTAAAAATATTCCAAATCACACCTTGCGTGAATATCTTGTGCTCATACATAGCAATCAGAATACCCAATGTGCGAGGAGTCAGCTTTTTCAATAAAATGGAGTTGGTTGGCTTGTTACCTTCAAAAACTTTGAAAGGAGTTATTCTGGCAATTTCTTCTGATGATTTACCTGATTTTTCAAGTTCTTCAGTAACTTCTTTTTCTGTTTTTCCTTTCATTAGAGCCTCCGTCTGTGCAAAGAAATTCGATAACAAAATCGGATGATGATCTCCGATTGGATTATGCGATTGCGCGGAAGCGATAAAATCACAAGGAATCAGCTTTGTTCCTTGGTGAATTAATTGGTAAAATGCGTGCTGCCCATTCGTTCCGGGTTCGCCCCAAATAATTGGACCGGTCTGATAACTTACCGGCTGACCTGAACGATCGACATATTTTCCGTTACTTTCCATGTTTCCTTGTTGAAAATAAGCCGGAAAACGATGCAAATACTGATCATAAGGCAAAATAGCCTCTGTCTCTGCACCAAAAAAATTGTTATACCAAATACCAATCAAAGCCAATATTACCGGAATATTCTTTTGCAAGGGTGCTGTCCGATAATGCTCATCCATAGCGTGTAAGCCTTCCAAAAGTGCTTCAAAGTGCTCAAACCCAATCGTACAAGCAATCGGTAAACCAATAGCTGAAGACAAGGAATAACGTCCGCCTACCCAGTCCCAAAAGCCAAACATATTTTCTTCTGCGATACCAAATTTCTTCACGCCTTCGGCATTGGTAGAAATCGCTACAAAGTGTTTAGGCACAGCAGCTTCATCTTTTGCATGCTTCAAAAACCAGTCTCTGGCTGTAAATGCATTGGTCATGGTTTCCTGAGTAGTAAATGACTTCGAAGCAATCATAAACATACTTTGCTCTGGGTCTAGTTTTTTCAGGGTTTCGGCCATGTGCGTTCCATCCACATTCGATACAAAATAGACTTCCATGCCTTCTTTCCAATAAGGCTTTAGTGCTTCGGTCACCATCACAGCTCCCAAGTCAGAGCCACCAATTCCGATATTTACGATCTGTTTGATCGGTTTGCCAGTATATCCTTTCCACTCACCAGAAAGTATTTTTTCAGAAAACACCTTCATGCGCTCCAGCACCTCGTTAACTTCCGGCATGACATTTTCTCCATCCACTTCGATCGAACGATTGGAGCGATTGCGTAGTGCAATATGTAATACAGCGCGGCCTTCCGTTTCATTAATCTTTTCACCAGAGAACATTGACTCTATGGCTTTCGCCAAATCCATTTCTTCGGCTAATTCCATCAACAATTCTAACGTAGCGGGTTCTATCCGATTTTTTGAATAATCCACCAGCATATCTTCAAAGGTGATAGAAAATTGCTTAAAGCGATCAGCATTGGCTGCAAAAAGGTCTTTCATCTGCCAATCTTGAGCTATTTCAAAGTGCGCCTTCAATTTCTTCCAGGCACTAGTTTGCGTTGGGTTCTGTTGGTTTAACATAATTATTAAGGTTTAAGCGGTCTGCGCTATGAACGAAGCGATTGGTAATGGTTGTAAAAATAGGCTTCTCCTTAAAAAACACAAATAATATCGTCATGTATGAT
>JALEHC010000314.1 GCA_022763215.1 Saprospiraceae bacterium | reverse complement strand
ATTTCTTTTTTATCTAACAAATCATAATTAAATGAAGACTAAAACGATCTTCGCTTTCATTGCAGCTCTAGCAATGACTTGTAGCCTTATGGCTCAAACAAAATCACACACTATTTCTATTGGAGGTGGGCTTGGCGGTTCAACCCTAACTGGTGAACTTGGAGAAAATGGCTCTATTGGCTTGAGCTATTTTTTAGAAGCCAATTATTTTTTCAATGAAAAATTAAGTGCAGGTATTGAATTCAATAGCTCTGCTATTGGCTATAGCGATGACTCCTCTGCTTTTGGCTTTTCTGCCTATGGATCTGCGCTATACTTGGTAAAAGGAGAGTACCATTTTTTCACTTCCAAAGTTTCCCCTTATGTAGGGCTAGGTCTGGGCTTGGCGAATATTGCTACTCCGGAAATTACTTCTACAGATGGCAATGGAAATGAACAAGTAATTACACCAAGTGAAAGTACAATCAACTTTGCGCTATCTCCAAGAATCGGTGTTGCATTTGGTAATTTCTGTTTGGATGTTTCCTTCAACGTAGCAGGAAAAACACCTCAGACGGAAGGCTTCAATGTAGATGAAAGCGACTTACCATTCAATTACTGGATTTTTGGTTTGCGTTACGTATATCCTTTCGAAATATAATCGAATTATGCTTCCTGATGGAGACTCAACAAGTAGTTTCCATCAGGATTTTTTCTGCGCTCACTTCTTTTCAAATAAAAATTGATTTTCATATTCTATCCCTTCATCATTGCTAAAATTGGTTTGGGTATAAGTGTCTTGGCCAGTTTTTTGCATGACAATGCGAAAAGGCTCCTTCCGTACATCCGATTCGAATACCATTCTTTCTGCTTCATACACCACGCATGGATATTCCTGTGGCCGATCATTGATTGGCACAACACGAAGTACGGGTAGGCTATCCAAAACGGCTATAACCGAAATTTCAGAATAAGTCGTATCGCCGCCTTCCACATAATGAGCTGCTTTAAACAAAACACTATCTTCCAAGCTCCAACTATTGTGCATAATGCCATTAAAAGCAACGGCCTGCCAGTCACCAATCAACCAGTGCCTTTTTGAGAATACTATTTTGTTAACATCGGCCGTTTGATTTTCGCAGGAAGCGAGTAGCGCGATTGCCGCAAACAGAACAAGTACTTTCCGCATGGGTTTTATGTTTGTGTTCAAAAAAAATGCATCCGTATTGGAATAAATGAAAACTGTTTTTTCCTTCACTAAATTTTCAAACAAATGAAAAACATTATTGCTCTTGTCCTTGTGTTGGTCGGTTTAGTATTGGCTTACCTCGCCTTTCAAACTTACCAGGAAGCAACTGCCGGTTTCGAATTCTTAGGTATTGAAATTTCGGCACGCGATAATATTGCTATGGAAAATGTATTCCTATATGCTGGTGGTGCTGTTCTCTGCTTTGTTTTTGCTTATTTCTCTTCAAAAAGAAGATAACATAGTTCATTTTTCATTCCCGAAGGTCTTGTTTAATACGCTGTAATTTAATTAAGGAATCCCTTAAAAAAGGTTAAAAATCGGCCTGTTTTCTTTAAAAACCTTAAAATATTCCTAAAACAGGGGTAACATTTTAGGGGTTAAGGTCACTAATGGGTGTATACACTTACAAACACCAAATAATGAAAACAAGGTGAAAAAAATACGCCGCTTTTTTCACCACCCCAAAAAACCAATTGAAACAACATTAAACCTCAACACCAGAAAACAGTCTACAATTTAGACCAAGAAACCAGAGAACAAAACCTTATTAAACTGAATGAAAAATGCTTTTTTACTCCAACATCCCAAATAGAAAACAAGCCCTTAAACAGAGGCTGGCCATTCCAGCCGGCTTCCGTTTAGGCCTTTCCTCAGGTACTTGCCACGAGTTTGACCACGTCAACGAATCCCAAAAACTAATTTTCTTTAAGCATCAAGAAGCTAACCTGACTTTCGCAAAAATCAATCTTTACCAAAACATTTACAGCCAGCGTCAGGATATGTTCCTCAGCCTTACACAATCATTTACAGATGCAGAGGGCTATGCAACAGCTCCTGTCCGTGCCAATATTAAAGGTCAGGAATTTTCTGGCCAGCTAGTTATCCAGACAGAAGGTTCACAGGGCGGCACTATTGCTCTTATGCTCACGGCAAAAGAACCTCTATGTGATATCAATTTGATGGAAATCCTTTCTCCAAGTATGACAAATTTGCGTCAAGCGGCCTAATACCAATGTTAATTAACATCCTGGCCGCTGCTATTCTTCTCATTAGTTCTTATCTTTATATTGAAAGCATCGACTTTCAACCTTCATCTTCCCAGTTATAGTTAAGTCTTCAGCAAAGCTGAATGCTACTCACAGAATAATTACCAAGCCAGACTAATATTCGCATTTGCGTAAAGCAGACGAATGACCGCATAAAACCGTTTTGTGCGACTCCATAAATATCAAACCCAATATTATGACGGTAACCAATTGTGCAACCGGAACGCTTGATCCTTACGTTCCTTCTCCCGAAAAGCCCTGGAATAGCATCCGGGTACAACATCTTTATCGACGAATGGGCTTTGGTGCTACCCCTGCTATGGTAGAACAAGCTCTTAGCATGGACCCACTCACGGTGGTCGATAATATTATGATGGATGCCCTCAACCTGCCCCTCTCTCCTACCCCAGAATGGGCAGATTGGACAACAAATGATTACGATGATTTTTTCCCGCAGCGCCAAGAACAATTTGTGGAGTGGGTCGTCCAGTGGATGAGTGAAATGATCGACTTCGGCTTTCGCGAAAAGCTGGCGCTTTTTTGGCACAACCACTTTGTTACACGCTTCGAAAGCTACGAATGTCCATCCTATATGTACAAATATCACAAAGTTCTTCAGGAAAATGCACTCGGCAATTTTAAGGACTTTGTCAAATCAATCGGTCAAACGCCTGCCATGCTATTCTTCCTGAATGGCCTTCAAAATACCAATGTTAGTCCTAATGAAAACTATGCACGCGAGCTTTACGAGCTTTTCACACTAGGGCAAGACAATGGCTATACGCAGGAGGATATTACCGAAACGGCTCGTGCCCTCACAGGCTGGAATGGGTTGATAGAATTTTGTGGCCCGGTAGGTTTTCGGTTCGACTTGTTTGATACAGGCGAAAAAACAATTTTTGGCCAAACCGGTAATTGGGGCTATGATGACGTGCACGATATCTTGTTTGAGCAACGTACTCAGGAAATTGCTCAGTTTGTTTGCACCAAAATTTATAAGCACTTCGTGCACCCAGAACCTGCTCCGGAGATCATTGATGCTATGGCTGCCACTTTCGTGGAAAACGAATTTGAACTGGCTCCCGTATTAGATCAGTTATTTAAAAGCGAACATTTCTTTGATGAATATATCATTGGTACGCAAGTAAAAAGTCCGGTTGATTTTTATATCAATTTCCTGAAGGAAGCTAATCTGCCTTTCGATACTCAGATTTTGGAGGCGATCACTTATTATACTTTCCTTATGGGGCAAGAGTTGTTTAGTCCGGTAGATGTCGCTGGTTGGCCTGGCAATCGTTCTTGGATCAACAATAATACACTTACCGGTCGTTGGCAAACGATTGATTTTCTGATTTTCTTTATGTATGAAAATGCACCAGCGGTTTTAGTTGATTTTGCCAAATTTCTAAGTAATGATTCCAATGATCCAGTTGTCGTTACCCAATCTATTGTTGATCATTTTATTGGTAATGGTCTAAATTCTGTGATTGCCTACGATCGGGCAACCGATGTTTTCAAGTGGGAAGTTCCTCAGAATTATTATGACCAAGAATTATGGGATCTCGACTGGGATACGGTACCTGCTCAGGTTGCGCTTTTGCTACAGCATATTGCCCGCATCCCTGAATTCCAACTTCATTAATCTCCTCAAAATTGCCAATTATGTGTAATCATCATAAAGAAGATAAAAACAAAAACCTGCGCCACGGCGCAGCACTTGAACACGGAAAAGCACACGAAAAAGACCATCAACAATGGAGTCGGCGAAGCTTCCTGCGGAATGTAGGTCTCGCGGGTACGATGTCAATGATGCTGGGAAAAATTCCGCTAACGGCTATGGCCAATTCACCGCTGGCGTATGCACTCAGCAATACCAACAGCGATCGCGTATTGGTACTTATTCGCCTCAAAGGCGGAAACGATGGCCTTAATACGATCATTCCGCTATTTGATTATGGCACTTATATTACTAATAGACCGACCATTGGTATTCCACAAAACCAAGTCATCAACCTGAACAATGAATTCGGAATTCCCAATTATATGGGTGCACTCGAAAACCTCTGGAATGATGGAGCGATGAAAGTCATCAACAGTGTAGGTTACCCTGATCAAAACTTATCGCACTTCCGTTCTTCTGACATTTGGGCGTCTGCTAGTGATGCATCGGAAACGGATACTTCAGGTTGGTTAGGAAGGTTTTTATACGATCTTTATCCAGACTATATCACCAATCCTCCAGAACAACCACCTGCGATTCAGATTGGGGGGACTGGAAATATCATTTTTAATGATAATGAAGGCTCCAATATGGGCGTCATTGTGAATAATCCGGAAGAATTATTCCAAATTGCTCAAAATGGTGAATTGTACGATCCGAATGATGTTCCGGAATGCTATTATGGGGAGCAGCTTACCTTTATGCGCTCTGTTGCTAATAGTACGTTCCAGTATGCAGAAGTAATTGCAGATGCCTATAACAACAGTAGCAATTCTGTAGATTACGAATTTTCATTGGGAGATCAATTAGCATTAGTTGCCCGATTGATCAAAGGAAACTTGGGTACTCAGTTGTACATGGTGACTCTGGATGGGTTTGACACGCATGCATTGCAAAATGAATCCCATCCGTTTTTGCTGTATCAATTATCAAATGCTGTACAAAACTTCTATCAGGATTTGGGCGCAAGTGGTTTGGCCGATAAAGTGCTGACGATGACTTTTTCTGAATTTGGTCGTCGAATTGAGCAAAATGCATCTGGAGGGACCGATCACGGTGCCGCTGCTCCAATGATGGTATTTGGCGAAGGCCTGAATGGCAATGGTATTATTGGCCAGAACCCAGATATGCAAAACGTAGACCCGGTCGGTAATCTGCCGTTTGGCACCGATTTCCGTCAGGTATATGCCACGGTATTAGAAAACTGGCTTTGCGCAGATCCAACTACGGTCGACATGATCATGGGTCAACCATTTGATCGCTTGAATAACCTAGGTATTGATTGTAGTGTTACCAGTACAAGTGCCCCACTTAGCCGCACGCAACTAAAACACAAAGTGATGTATGGTAGTGGTGAGATCACTATTGAATATATCATTTCACAGAGTGGTCCGGTGCAAGTGCAAGTATTTAATATGATTGGTCAGCCTGTTGCTACCTTGGTAAATGAGTACCAAGCAGCAGGAACGCATCGAGCGACATTCCGGATAGGCAACTCTATTTTAGCCTCCGGGTACTATGTGTATCATATAAAAGCGGGCCAACAGCGAGCAAGTCAGAAAGTACTGATTGCCAGATAAGACTACTGAACTTGAGACAAGGCCCATTGGGCTTGTTGATTCTCAGGATTTAGTTGTAATACTTTTTCCAGTAATTTTCGTCCTTCCGGGATATCGCCTTGAGCCAATCTAGCAGCAGCCTTATTTAATATTGCCTGCTCATAGTCAGGGTTCAGGGCGATCGCCTGGTCGTATAAAGCTTCCCCTTTCGGGAAATCTCCTTCCATCACGTATACCAGCCCCAAATTGCATAACGCCACTTCTCGCTTTGGATGCTCACTAAGCACAAACTCAAAAGTGCGTTTGGCAGCAACCAAATCTCTCAATTGAACCTGTACTGTTCCTAATTTTTCTTGAAAGTCTAGTTGAAAGGGCATAGCTGTGACAGCTTGCGCGAAATATTCTTTTGCTTGCGCAAAATCACCTGTCTGGTAGTAAGCATCTCCTATTCGATAAGCGGTCCAGCCATCTTCTTCTTTAGCCCGTTGTGCTTGCTGGTGCAGCCCGACAATAGCCTCAAAGTCAGCTCTGGCGAAATAGTAGTGAATCATGGTTTTCCACTTTTCATTTAGCGAAAGCGGAGACAATTGCAAGTAATAGAAAGCAGAATCAAGCATGATGGGAGACTCCACATACTTATCGTATAAAGCGATATACCCTTTAGCCATTTCGAGTGGGCTGGCATTATCTTTAGTCAGCAATTGCAAACCCAAGAAGGTTGGTTGTTCTTCCTCTTTTTGGCCTTTATCTACAGGCCTGCGGCCTTTGATATTGTTGCGGCTAATGTAGTGGTCTGTAATATTGACATGCGGAATATCTGTGCTACCCGAGGGTGGCATGTGGCAACCAGAGCAGTCATTTCCAGCCGCTAGACGCTCTGCCTCTGCCAGCGTACAATTTGCGGAAGCAGAAGCCTGATGACAGTTGATACAAGCATTGTTGTACTGCATTTTGCCCGTAGCTTCAATACTCACATGAGGATTATGGCAAGTGATGCAGGTCATATCCGATAGTTGATAGCACTTGCTCAGGCGAAGACGATCGGCCTGTGATGCCATGATAAACTTTTCATGCGAGTTGGAATACCGCGGCAGAAAGACATTGAATACCTCATTAAGTCGCATGCCTGGTTTAAAGTCATAAAAGGATTTGCCTTCTTCCAGCACCGCAATGCCTTGCAAATGGCAACGTTGACAAAGATCCATTTGCAGATCGCGATCCAGATCACGCGGATTAACAATGGTGTAATCAATAAACTGGGAAGTATCGACAATATTACCTGCTAATTTTTCTTTTGCATGAATTTCTCCGGGGCCATGACAGCGTTCGCATTCAATGCCAGTTGGCATTTCCTCATATTTATTAATTGAACCTTCTATATGTTTTGGAAAATGGTTGTGACAGGTCAGACATTCTGTCGTGAGGAACCGGGCGAAGCGTTCATTCTTTTTGACATCGAAGCCCGGAGCCATATCCCATTTGCCTTCTTGGGTATAAAAGGTAATTGGTGCCTGATAGATATAACCATTGATGTCGATGATGTGGGAGTTGGTATGTTGTCCTGAGCCGACGATGTAACTTACCTTTTCGGTACGAAGGTGAACCGTATCTCCGTTTTCCAGACGGAATTCATCAATAAATAGTGTATCCTTTAGGAAATATGGTTTGTAATAAAAATTAGACTTTTCATCATAAACCAGCGCATGCTCGCCATAAGTAGCGGCAGACTTTTCTTTGGTGGCGTGATCAAAAGAACGCCCCATCCCCGTGTGAATGAAGGTTTCGTGTATATCATTGTGGCAACTTCGGCAAGTTTGCATCCCAACATAACGGACACTATCCTGTAAATTCAGGTAAGATTTGGCGGAAGCCACTGGAAGGTCACGACTACAAAATAGCAGCGCAGCTGCTCCCAGACAAAAACACAGATATATAAAATGATTAGTACGAATCTTCAAAATTGACAACACACGCTTTGGCTTTGGTTTACTAATGCAAAGGTCGTAACTAAATTACAGCTTTCCGAAGCAAACCTAAAAGTGTGATTCTCTGATTGTCGGATTTTTAACATCCAGGACTTTTTTTTGGCAACTTATTGAAGTTGGCGTGTCTGTCCGGTGTCTTCCAATTTGATGGCGATGGCCTGTATGCCGTTGATAGAATCTTTACGCATGTGCTGTACGAGCGTGATTGTATATTGACCTTGTTGATTGAAATAAGCGTTGCCCTGGATGGGTGCTTCGAACAAACAAGTCTCGCTATTACAATCACCATACCAGAAGCCGACTTTATCTGCCAATTCGAGTGAAACAACTTTACTAAGGCGGTTGCCATCCGGGAAGGTCGTAGCAATACGCGTGTAGAGATTTTGGGTTTTAAACTCCGGGCTATGTTCCAGCGAAACCAAGATATTGTACAATTTATTGGTATCACTGACTTCGAATTGGTATTCGAGGGAGTCTTGGTAAGTCCATTGTGCATCAGGCAAGTCGATTCGTTCTTCGTATAAGTAAGATTTGCCACAGCTACTTAGAGCAAAAAGCAAAGTGGCGAAGCAGAGAAACGAAAAAATGCGAGATACCGGAAGCGACATAGTTTGTTTTTTTATGCAAAAAAGAAAGTTTTAGCAACTTAAGGTTACTAAAACTTCCATTGAGATTATTGTAACGCTAAATTTACTTAAAATAATCTCTCATCTTTTCAAAAAAGCCTTTATCCGATTTTCCCGGATTGGGTTGGAAGTTAGGCATCTGTCGCATTTGTTCGAGCAGTGCTTTTTCCTTATCGTTTAATTTCTTTGGAGTCCAGACGTTAACATGGATGAGTTGATCGCCCTGCCCGTATGCTTGTACAGATGGTAAACCTTTGCCCTTGAGGCGGAAGATTTTTCCGGACTGAGTACCCGACGGAATTTTAATTTTTACTCGGCCATCGATGGTTGGCACTTCAACCGAAGTTCCGAGTGCTGCATCTGCAAAGTTGAGATAAAGCTCATGGATGAGGTTCATGCCATCACGTTGCAAGAATTCGTGCGGTTTTTCTTCGATATTGATCAACAGATCGCCTGCTGGACCACCTTTCATACCCGCATTTCCTTTCCCGCGAAGGGAAAGCTGCATGCCTTCCTCTACACCAGCTGGAATTTCCAGTTCGATCGTTTCTTCCTGGTATACCCGACCATCGCCTTTACATTTGCTACAGCTTGCTGTAACCTGCTGACCACTACCGTTACAAGTTGGGCAGGAAACCGTTGTTTGCATTTGTCCGAGGAAAGTATTCTTCACCTGACGAACAAAACCAGAGCCGCCACAAGTTTTACAAGTAGTGACAGAGCTGGCATCTTTAGCACCATTACCACCACAAGTATCACAGGTGATATGTTTTTTGACTTTGATTTTTTTGGTAACCCCCTTGGCAATCTCTTCCAAGCTAAGGGCAACTTTGATACGCAAGTTGCTACCACGTTGGCCACGTGGTCGTGCACCTTGGCCGCGGCCAGCACCGCCGAAGAAAGAATCAAACGGGCTACCGCCATCGCCGAAGATATCGCCAAACTGGCGGAAGATATCTTCCATAGTCATACCCGAGCCGCTAAAGCCACCGCCACCAGCGTTACCACTAACACCTGCATGACCGTAACGATCATAACGAGCACGTTTTTGCTCATCACTCAGAATTTCGTAGGCTTCTGCTGCTTCTTTAAACTTCTCTTCAGCCGTTTTATCGTCTGGATTTTTATCTGGGTGGTACTTAATAGCCAGCTTGCGGTAGGCCTTCTTAATTTCCTGAGCACTAGCCGATTTGCTGACTCCTAAGACTTCGTAATAATCTCTTTTAGCCATTCGTTTTAGATTGATTCAGCGCTAATTTCTTCAAACGACAGAGCCTTTGTCCGGCGCTGAACTTTGGACAAAGGGTCTGTTTTCCGGATGGAGTATGTAAATAATTACAAACTACGATTTGTGTTATTTACCGGTCACCACTTTTGCGTGACGAATGATTTTATCTTTAAGCATATACCCCTTTTCGATGGTATCTACTACTTTTCCTTTCATATCTTCGCTTGGAGCTGGGATTTCAGTGATAGCATCATGGAGTTCCGGGTCGAAGGGTTCGCCGGTTGATTCCATTGGCTCCAAACCTTTGCTTTTGAGGACAGAATAGAGTTTACTATAAACCAGATTGACGCCGTCGCTAAAAGTTTCGTCCGTACTTTCATCATCTGCCGTTTTTTTGGCCCTGTCAAAATCGTCCAAAACTGGCAGAAGAGCTGCCATCGTGTCTTGAGCAGCCGTTTTCATCAGTTCCAGTTTTTCTTTTAGCGTTCGCTTTTTATAGTTTTCAAATTCTGCATATAGGCGTAGAAATTTATCTTTCAGCTCACCATGTTCCTGCTTAAGCTTTTCCAATTCTGTCATTTCATTATCTTCTTCGGTCTGCTGATCTGCTGAATTTCCTTCCTTTGCAGAGCTTTCCGCATTTTCGTTTTCGATATTTGCTTGTTCTTTATGCTCTTCTGTCAAGTTTTCTTTGATATCTTTTTTGTCCATGTGACTTCTTTAATTTTCATTCACCAAATTGACATCTGCCCAATATATTGCAATTACTTTGCCAGCTGTCATAACCAGCCAAATTGTCAGTAATGTCAGTTTTGCTTAGCGCAAATCATTTTCGAGTAATTCTTTTAGTTCTTCTGGTTTGGGATCAACTTTGACGATTAGACCATTTGCGTTAAGCAGATACTTGGTGGGTACTTGGGTAATGCCATACTGGCTTGAAATGTTCCCATCAAAAAACTTAAAGCTAGTGGTCGTATCCATGACATGATAAGGCCATTGGAGTTGATCGCGTTGAATGGCCTGTTTCCATCGCTTCTCATCTCGTTCGATACCAACGCTTACGATTTCGAAGTTTTCAGCACTTTTGAAAGATTTGCCATTAAAATCTCGGTATAATGCAGCCAGCGCGGGGTTTTCGGCTCTGCAAGGCGGGCACCAGCTCCCCCAGAAATCAATTAAGACCCAATTGCCCTGCAAATCTGACAGACTCATTGGGTTGCCATTAATGAGTGTTGCTTCAAAACCAGGAGCTTTTTCACCATTGATAAACTTTGGTTGGAAATAAAAATACCTGCCGAGGAAAACACCAGCAACCACCAATAAAAGAATGAGTGAAAAAGTATTGAATCCGAATTTCTTCATGCTGTTTTTATTTTCAGTTTCAACATATTCGATGAAAAAATAGTTGAGCATTTGCTTTAGCAATAAATGAAGCAGAATAAAGTTTTTAAAAGGAGCATAGAGAAAGTGTCGTTCCTTTTTTAGAATAAGTCGTTACATTAATGATAATCCTAAACAGTAGAGCCTGCGCCACAAATTGTAGGCACAATTACTTCAATAATAAATTAATCTGTAAATTCCGTTTTTAGTATAAAGCAAAAAACAGCTTGCGATTTATTTGAGGTTTTCAAATATGAAGTCGAAAGTTCCATTTTTTGCTTTGATAAACAAATCTTTGCCCTCAACCAAAATCAGTTGCAACTATGCGCAGTATTGATCCAACATCGATTCCTACTCCTGAATTACATCAAATTCTTGTTGGTGCGGTGGCCCCGCGTCCGATCGCTTTTGCCAGTACACTTTCTGCCGATGGTGTGCCCAATATTGCCCCCTATAGCTTCTTCAATGTATTTAGTTCTAATCCTCCCACCATGGTTTTTTCTTCTAATCGAAGAGTTTCGGATGGCACCACCAAAGACACCTTATCCAATGTAGAGGCTAACAAAGAAGTTGTTATCAATGTCGTTCCTTACAGCCTTGTCAGGCAAATGGCAGTAGCGAGCATACAGTATCCGACAGAAGTGAGTGAGTTTGAAAAGTCTGGTCTAACTGCAGTAGCGTCAGAGGTGGTAAAACCACTGAGGATAAAAGAATCACCGGTACAGTTTGAGTGCAAAGTCAACAAGATTTTGCCCTTAGGCGACGAAGGTGGTGCTGGGCATTTGATTATTTGTGAAGTAGTTCGTATACATCTAAATGAAGATATACTGGATGAAAGTGGAAAAATTAACCCACACAAGATTGACTTGATGGGACGCCTGGGTCGTGCCTTCTACGTTCGCGCAAGCGGAGAAGCAGTTCACAAAATTTATCAGCCAGTAACCCGTATCGGGATTGGTTATGATCAGCTTCCGGAAAGCATACGAAACAGCACTATTTTTACGGGCAATAATTTGGGACAATTGGCAAGCTTACCTCATCCTCCATCCTCAGAGTCGATACAAACGCTCAAGCAACAAAATGACATCCAAAAAATCTTACAGGAAGAAGCGCCCATACATGCTTTGCATCGCTATGCACAAACCGAACTAGCCAAAGAGAATCTGGAACTAGCGGCTCAAATAGCTTGGCTGGGAGAATTTTTGTAATATGAAAAGTGTATTTCTAACAGCTTTGCTTGGAGCTGTTATATGCTCAGCCAGCGCACAGGATAGTCTGCAAAAACGAGGACAAGATTGCCGTCAGACAAGCCAGGACTTAATCGAAACAGTTGATTGCTTGATCGGAGCACAGATGCCCCACCTACAGCTCGAAAACCTGAACGGAGCGAAGCAAACCATTTCTGCGAAAGCAGGAAAATTACAATTATTGTTTTACTGGGAGCCCTTTTGTACGCCATGCCTGGAAATGCTACCAACACTTGATAGTCTTGACTATTTCATATCAAGAAATAATTTTCTCTAAAGACTTGTTTTGTTAGAGCTTGCCGAATTATCGGCAAGCTATTTTTCTTTTGTGACGGTAAATTTTGAATCAAAAAATTCAGTCATCATTTCTGTATATTTATGAGTTATCCAAAGAATTCAAGCGTTGAGTATTATTTTGCGAAAGCTTATGAATCAGAAAACCAGAGTCATCCTTATCCATGTGATTTGTAGTGCAGCATTTCTGTCTGTGCCGCTCGTATCTGGGCCGGAAGATCAAACAATCGCTCAAAAACTCAGAAGTGAAATCACTCATAGCGAATTGTTGGGTTATGCTTTATCCTTATTGTTTTTTTATTTTAATTACCTGTATTTCATCCCTCGATTATACTTTCAGCGCAAATACACTTTATATTTTTTAGTCCTGTTTAGTGCATTTTTTATTACCGCCTCCGCCTCTTATTTTATAAAAAAGGACGGCCCGCCACCCATATCCAACAGCCTCGGTATTAATACTGAAATACGGCCACTTCCACCTGATCATGGCTATTGGGGAGATGCAACCCGCACAATACCGCGTTTTTCGCTAGCCTTCTTCCTTTCGCTATTGCTAAAAATCAATACTCGCTGGCGACAATCTGAAGCAGAGAAAACACAAGCTGAGCTTTCTTTTATGAAAGCTCAGATCAATCCACACTTTTTATTTAATACATTAAATGGAATCTACTCACTCGCCCTTGAAAAATCAGATGTAACGGCAAATGCTATTGCCCAATTGTCAGGAATGATGCGCTATATTACCAGCGAAGCAGGTACTGATTTTGTGCCATTGGAAAAAGAGTTAAACTATATTCAAAATTATATTGAGCTACAAAAAATTCGTTTTGGCAATACGGTACTTCTTGATTTTCAAATACATAATCAAAGCAAAAACCAAAAAATAGCACCACTTATTCTAATAACATTTATTGAAAACGCCTTCAAATATGGCGTCAATCCAGAAGAGGAATCACACATTTTGATTCAAATCACGATTGAAAATGCCAAATTAGAAATGCAAATAATCAACAAAAAGGTGGAAATTCAGCCAGCAAAAGCAACTGCAACTAGCCTTGGGATCATAAATACCCAAAAAAGGCTCGAATATTTATATCCTGGTCAGTATGATTTAAGCATAAAGGAAAAGGACCACCATTATCATGTTTTCTTAAATCTGAATTTATGATATCTGCTATTGCTCTTGATGACGAACCTCCTGCGTTAAAGGTCATTGAAAATTTTTGTTCGAAAGTTGATGCTGTCAGGCTTGAAAAGACCTTTACCCGGCCTAAAGAAGCGATGGCTTACCTTAAAAAATATCCGGTTGATTTAATTTTCCTTGATATTGAAATGCCTTCTCGTTCAGGCATCGACTTCTATAAAGATATCCAACAGTCAACAATGGTCATTTTTACTACTGCATATAGTGAGTATGCAGTAGAGGGGTTTAATCTGAAAGCCATTGATTATTTGTTAAAGCCTTATACTTTCCAACGATTTCAGCAAGCTGTTGAAAAATCAAGAGAGTATTACGAGTTTTCCCGTAAGGGAGAGCAAGCAAAGCTGCAATCTATATATGTACGAGCAGATTATCGGCTTGTGCAAATTCAACTCACAGATATTATTTACATTGAAAGTCTGAATGATTACATCCGCATACATCTTGAAAATCAGACTTCCGTTATGCCAAGGATGACTTTAAAAGCAATAGAAGAAAAACTTCCTCCCTCAGATTTTATTCGGGTTCATCGGTCTTTTATTATTGCTTTACAGAAAATCGAAAGCGTCCGTAATAAAATCATACATATTGGAGAGGCAGAAATTCCGATTAGTCGGAGCTATGAAAAGGAATTTTTTGAAAATTTCGAAGACTAACTCCACTCACCGCAACAATTCTGCTGTTTACCGCTATTTTTTGAAATTCATCTCCAAAATCTTCACTTTTAGATTATACAACAGGATTAACCCAAAATAAAGGAATTATGAATCGCAAAGACTTTTTGAAAGGACTAGGTTTGGCCAGCCTCGGAACATTCGTTGCCGGAGGAATAAGCACCGGTAAAAACGAAATTACCAATAAACCACTTAACAATTGTACACTGATTCCAAGCGAAACAGCAGGCCCTTATCCGCTGGATTTGTCAGAAAACAATTACTATTTCCGACAAGACATTCGTGAAGATCGCGCAGGTGTACAACTCAATGTAAAAATGCGTATTGTTGGCTCCGTAAATTGTGAGCCGATGTCAAACCTTCGTGTTAATATTTGGCATTGTGACCGAGTGGGCAACTACTCAGGTTATCAGTCTGAGACTGGATTAACCTATCTGCGAGGGTATCAAATTACGGACTCTAACGGTGAGGTGGAGTTTGTCACTGTTTTTCCGGGCTGGTATAATGGTCGTATTTGTCATATCCATTTTCAGGTATATGTTAGTTCTGTATACTCTGCTGTTTCACAGCTTACCTTCCCGATTGAAGAAAAAAATGCGATTTATGCTGCAAATTCCGATTTGTACACCAAGGGGGATGATCCACTTGGATTTAGCCAAGATAATATTTTTTCAGATGGGTATGGCTTGCAATTAGCAACGCTTACGCCAAATGAAGAAACCGGAGGTTACGATAGCTATCTGGAAGTTACCGTTGAAGGGAGCGGTGTAACCGGACTTATCAACCATGAACCAGAGACCGGTGGGCAATTTACACTTGGTAGCAACTATCCGAATCCATTCAGCAGTTCATCAACGATTCCTTTCACCCTCAATAATGCTGCTCAGGTAAAGATGGAACTCTTTGACCTCAATGCCAGAAAGATTAGTACGCTGATCAATAACAGGCTTGGTGCAGGCGATCATACGGTAGTGGTAAACCGTCAGCAAAATGGAGCGATGCTTCCGGCGGGAAATTATGCTTACAAAATTGAGGTAACTAATGAATACGGTATATACAAGCAGATGAAATTACTAAGCATTCAATAATATTTCAGGCAATTAGTTAGGTAGAATACCTAGAGGCATTAAGTCAAATGATCCCTCGAATCAATTTAGGAATGATGCTTGGTGCAGGGAGAAGTACAACTTCTTCCTGTACTTTTTCTTTATTTCTACAGGATTCGAATGCCAACTACCAAATAAATACTAAATAAGACCGAATTTAAACTCAAACCTACCAAATATCAATCTCGCCTAAATTTCTGACCATTTGTTAAGTTATTTATATTGTTCGATCCGGTAAATTGAAAAAGATATTAAGACCACCACGCTTTTTTCTACAGCTTTATAATATAAAGAAATTAAATACTGCCACTCTTTTACTATTATTTTCAGGCTTGCCTGAAGAGATTGATTCGTTTTTGTTGAATAATTAAATTTCAACAAGTACTTGCGAATTCAAATTTCTTATTGGTAATCATTAAATGCTTTCAAATACTAAAATTAAGTAGGAATAATTGCAGATGATATAGTGTCAGACATATTCTGACATCACTATAGCTATATCTAGCCTAATCAATAACAAATCATCTCTTAATTAATCAAGTAATGAAGCACCTTGACAGGTGTATTCTAACCTATTGTTATGCCTTGACTTAGGCAATGACAAATGAGCTTGCTGTGTCTAATAAGATCGGTAAAGCCTACTATCCTATTTGACTTATTTCATTTTTTCACATGAATAACTTAACCATGAAAAGATTAACTAATGTATTTCTCTATTTGCTTGTGCTTTTATTCACCTTGAATATAGCATGGGCACAACCTTGTGAGGATTTTACGGGAACTACAAGTACGTATCCTTGGCAAACTTATTATGCATCTAAAGGAATTGCACAACCGGGACCTGGAGGCACAGCAGACAATTATATCCAAACTATAGATGCTAGCGGGCCATCTTACCTATACAATACGGTAGACTACAACGGCAACTGGATCAGTTTGTACAACGATAGCCAAATTTGCTTTGACTTCAACTATTTTTACGATGGGAATTCCGGACAAAGCATTACTCCAAAAATTGGTATTTTTTCTGGAGGTAGTGCCCTTTACCCAACTGCGTCGGCAACATTTACAGCCAACTTTACAGTTTCAGATCAATCAGGTTGGATACAGATTTGTGCCCCTATCAAAACATGTGATAACAGTACGCTACCTTTTAATAACCAAGGAAGCTGGACTATTGATGGCGGCGGCGATTGTACTGACTGGCAAAGCATTTTGCAAAATGTCACTGGAATAAGAATTGACATTGAAGCAGTAGTCAATAATACCAGCGAAATATTAGGCTTTGACAACATTTGTATCGAGCCAGTTCCTCCTTTTGC
The DNA here is from genome assembly GCA_022763215.1 of Saprospiraceae bacterium. Lineage (GTDB taxonomy): Bacteria > Bacteroidota > Bacteroidia > Chitinophagales > Saprospiraceae > JALEHC01. The sequence continues at coordinate 5,260 of JALEHC010000314.1, read as the reverse complement.
AGACTGTGGTACAAGCCCCAACCCCAATATACTTAGTCACTGGCAAGAAGAAGATGTACTTACCGGCCTGAATACACCAGGGCCTGGAGGAAACAATGATTTATACATGGAAACCCTCGATGAGTCTGGACAGAGTAGAATCTGGAATAGTACAGATTTTAATACGAATTGGACAACTAACCACCTTGGACAACAAATCTGTTGGGATTATCGCATTGTAGATGATGGCAATACCAATGGTAGTAGTTCTCACCAGCCATCGATTTCTATCTATAGAGGTAATCCCAATTCGCCCCTTGTAAAAGCAACTTTTACCGCCACACAATCTATTACAGAAGCTGACGGATGGGTCAGATATTGTGCGCCGATCACTCTTTGTGGAGATAATCTCCCTCAAAACGGACAAGGAAGTTGGGCCTTTAATAATGGCGGTTCAGACTGTAGCGACTGGGAAGACTTATTAGATAATGTGGATGGCGTAAGTTTTGAACTCGAAATTGTTGGCAATAACCTTTCTGAAAGAAATGGCTTTGATAATATCTGTTTTGAAGAAATTCCAGCTTTCGCAGAATGTGACAACGATTTCAATCCTAATGAATTTGATCATTGGCAAACGATCAACTCTACTACCTATCCAGACGTGCCTGGACCAGGCGGAAATACAGATGTATACCTGGAAACTTATGATGGATACGGCCATTCGTATATTTACAATACAGTCGACTTTGCCGGTGATTGGACAGCAGACTTCATTGGCCAGCAACTGTGTTGGGACTATTGGGCCATCAGTTCACCAGACCCTGTGTTTCCGTCCATTACGATATTTAGCGGAAGTGCCAGTTCACCAACGGCAACCGCTACTTTCACCTCCACGATACCGGTTACCCAAACCAGTGGTTGGACTACTATATGTGCCCCTATTCAGCTATGTGACAATGGTATCTTCCCTTCTAATAGCTACGGTAACTGGAATATGAGTGGCAGTTGTACCGATTTTGAAAATTTATTGAGTAATGTTTCTGGTATCCGAATTGATATTGAAACTGCTGTCAACAATATCGTAGAGTACAATGGATTTGATAACTTCTGCTTAGGTTGTGATGAAGAACAAGAGATTGAAATTGTAGCAACTCCAATTGGAGATCGCTTGTACGAATTCACAATCAATGGCTATAATTCTTCTGCTACTCCAATTACTTACAACTGGGATTTTGGAGATGGAACCTCTGCTTCAACGACTTCAATGCCAATTACACACCAATACCTTGATGAAGGCGAATACGAAGTATGTGTGAAAATTGAAGATCAAAGAGGATGTGTTGTAACTCATTGTACTGAAATAAAAGTGCTTTGTTGCGACAAAATTGATGCTTCATTTGAATATGAAGTGCACCAAGGAGAACGCGAATGTTACATAGAGCTATTTGGTACTAGCCAAGGTACTTGGACACTCAATGGTAGTCCTATTTCTACCTACCCTTACATTTATGTTTTCAATGGAGTCTATGAAGTATGTCATACCATAACTGAAGAGACAGATCAAGGAATTTGTTCTGATAGATATTGTACGATTATTAAAGTTACTGATTGCTTTGCAGCACCACCAAGGCTATGTAATGACTCCAATATTTCAATTCAAATTGATCAAACACAAAGCAATCAATATAGTGCGGTAATTGATGCCCAAGATCAAAGACAAGCCGAAGTACAATTGATATGGGACATGGGAGATGGTCAAATTTATCGTAATCAACCCGAGGTAAATCACATTTTCAGAAACAACAAGATTACTGACAAGGACATAACAGTCTATGCTTTCGCAAATGATGAATGTCTTTCAAAAGAAGTTTTATCTGCGAAAAAACTAAAAGGCGACACTTTAATACCTTGTGATGAAAAATGTGAAGCGGCGTTTACAGTCATATATGAAGGTAATTGTTTCTATCAGTTCATTAATCAAAGTAGCATACCTTCCGGTGTAACGGCAAGTTATTTGTGGAAATTTGGAGATGGAAATTCTTCTACAGCTGTTTCTCCATTGCATGTATATGATAGCCCTGGCACTTATGAAGTCTGCTTAACAGTAACTACATCTACCGGTTGTGAGTCTGAATTCTGTACCGATGTTGTAGTTTTCGGAGATTGCGATGAAATAGCATTTCTTGATTACCAACTAGTAAGCTGTAATGGTAGCAGTTTTGGAGAAAGTAGTTTTGCCTGTTTATTTTGTTTTCAGGCAAGCGGATTCTCGGGTGACTTCAATGATCCAATTGTTACTTATGTTTGGAATTACCCTGGAGGTAGTTCAGTCGGAAGTTCTCTAAATTGGGGACCACCAAATGGAAGCGAAACCTTCTCTGTTTGTGTCACAGCCATCACCCAAAACGGCAATCAGTCTACTGTCTGTTATGACTGGTCTTGTGCAGCACCAGTTCAGGGCAATTTGCAAGATCTCCCTAACGCTACAACTCAATCGAGTCAGGAAAATGTTCAAGAACTTACTATCTTCCCGAACCCATTCCGCCAATCAATCACAACCAAGCTTCCAGTGACCTTAGTTGACCAGGAAGTTCGATTTACCATCATGGATTTAATGGGTAGAAAAATTAAAAACGGAACTATCCGCTCCTCTATTGAGATGATAAACCTTGAGGAAATTCCACAAGGTGTATATATGATCAATTTTTGGGATCAAACCAATCAATTAATACAAACAAACCGAATTATTAAACAGTAAGTTTTAATTCTACCATAAGATGTCAGTCATGAAAAAGTGTTTTCATGGCTGACACTTCCTTTCCTATCTAAAAACTTAGCAATTCCTTCATATTAGAAATACTTGCTTTTTCGTAATTTTTAGCTATCATCCGAGCAGATTGCTAATTTCTGTTCCATGCATTCATGGTATTTCCATAAATCTGTTCTTTTCCTCCTGGTTTTGGCCATGGGAACGCCGCATATTGCCCTCGCTCAGATTAATGCTCAGGTTGATCGGTGGCTCTCTCATTCTCAGACTTTTATTGGTAACCAACCTGACTCTGCATTGTATTATGTCCAATTGGCATTGGAAGCGGCTCAAGAGGCTGATTATGCTGTAGGGATTGCACAAAGCAGGCATTATCTGGGCAAGGTACTCACGAATCAAGGCGCATTTAGCCAGGCTATTTCTAATTATTTCGAAGCCATCGAAGCTTATCAGGCACTCAACGATCAGGCTGGACAAGCTGAGGTGTATAATGCACTGGGCGACCTCTATTATTACTCTCAACGCATGGATGAAGCCATGGAGCAACACCTGCAGGCATTGCGTATCTACCGCACTAATAATTTGCCGAAAGGCGAGGCTCTAACCCTTGGTTATATTGGCCATTTTTATGAAAAACAAGCAGACTACGAAAAGGCACTGCAATATCAAAAACAAGCCCTGAAAATATATGAGCAGTTGCAAGACCCGGCCGGATTGTCAACTATAAATGGCAATTTGGGAAGCATCTATGAAGACCTTGAAAAGCTGGAACGCGCCAGGTCGTACTTTCTGCTTGCCCTCGAATACAATCTGCAAACCAACAACGAACAAGAACGTATTATCCACCTCAATAATATCGGTGATACCTATCGAAAAGAGGGCAATATCGAAAAGGGTATCGAGTATACCTTGCAGTCGTTTCAGCTTGCGCAAAAACTCGACCAAAAATACCGCATGGAAAGTGCCCTGAATGACTTGGCAGAATCGTATGCCCTGGCAGGTCAGTTTCAGGTAGCTTACAATTATCTTGCTCAGGCGTATGAAATCTACTCCGAACTGTACAATCAGGCCAATGCTTTTCAGCTTAATCGGCTCAAAACACTGCACGACTTAGCCGAACAACAGAAAGCAATCGAACTACTGGAACGAGAAAACCGATTGGCTCACTTTACTCAAACAGGTATTGCCATCGGACTGGCCATGATTTTATTGATTGCAGGTATACTGTTAAGTAGACAACGACTAAAAAACCGGAAAAACCGCGAGTTATTCGAAACACAACAAAAGCTCATTCAAATTGAGTTGCAAAATGCACAACTAAGCGAACAAAAACTCAAACAAGAACTTGAAATCAACTCTCAACAACTGACCAATCATGCGCTTCATATCATTCAGAAAAATAAAATGCTGAAGGAAATGAAGACCAAACTCAACCACCTTCGCCAAAATAATAAAACCATTGACCGACAGGTTAGCGCCCTCATCGGTCGCATCGACGAAAATTTCAACTTTGATAAAGACTGGGAAGAATTCCAGCAAATTTTTGAGCGGGTTCACCCCGAATTTTATCAACAACTGCACGATAAATTTCCAGATCTCACTGCTGCCGAAATCCGCCTTTGTGCACTCCTTCGCCTCCATCTCGATTCCAAAGACATTGCCGCCATACTCGGAATCTCACAAGACAGCCTGAGAGTCAGTCGATACCGCTTACGCAAAAGACTAGACATGGAAAAGGGCACTAATCTGACTACTTTTATTATGAATATATAATGGAAGGTGTCGATAACCAGTCTTAACTTCCTATCTTGAATACTAAAGATTACCTAAAAAACACACTTGTAAATGAATCTTAATAATAAAACGGTCCTAATCACGGGTGCTTCTTCAGGTATCGGAGCATCATTTGCTTATCTATTAGCATCCAAAGGTGCTAATCTGGTATTGGTAGCCCGATCAAAGGACAAGATGGAGCGCATTGCTCATGAAATTAAAGAACAACATCAGGTAGCAGTTAGTGTTATTCAAAAAGATTTAAGTGTACCTCAATCAGGAAATGCACTATTTGAAGAAGTCCAAGCTCAATCTCTTGATATAGATATTATCATCAATAATGCAGGTTTTGGAAAGTGGGGAAAATTTGAGGCCTTCGATATGAAAGTCTACGAAAGCATGATCCAATTAAATATTACTTCATTGACGGAGCTATGTTATTGTTTTCTTGATCACCTCAAAAGCAAAACAGAAGCAGGAATAATCAATGTTGGCTCTACAGCTTCTTTCATACCGGTACCTTATTCTGCCGTTTACGGTGCCACTAAAAGTTATGTTTTGAATTTTACGGAAGCGTTGGTTGGCGAACTAGAATCTACCAAGGTCATGGTTTCTTGTCTTTGTCCGGCAGGTACGGAAAGTAATTTTAGTACCGTTGCAAATGCAAATAAAGTCGATAACGCTCCTGAAGAATTGATGTCATCGGATGAAGTGGCTCAGATTGGCCTAGATGCTTTCCTT
>JALEHC010000313.1 GCA_022763215.1 Saprospiraceae bacterium | reverse complement strand
CCCACAATGGGGTGGCAACAGAGGAAAAGGCCCGTCTATCAAGGGGGTAATCAGTGGCGAGCTGATTGATACGGCCACCAACGCCCCTATTGAGTTTGCTACTATTGTATTGCTCGATGCTCAACAAAAGGAAGTAGATGGAATCATTAGTGATGAAGATGGTAAGTTCAAAATTTTTAATGTAAAAATGGGGACTTACAGCCTCAGTATTTCTTTTCTGGGATACCAAACCAAAACGGTAAAGGGCATTGAACTGACACCAGAAAACCCCGATGCAGATGTGGAAACCGTTTACTTGAGTGCAGAAGGAATAAATCTGGAAGAAATAGAAGTGACCGGACAAGCCGCTGCCATTGAAAACAAAATCGATAAGATTGTTTATAACGCTGATAAGGACATTTCAACAGCCGGAGGCGATGCCACTGACTTGTTGAGAAGGGTTCCGTTACTCTCCGTTGATTTGGAAGGTAATGTATCGCTACGTGGCTCTTCCAATGTACAAATACTTGTAAATGGGAAACCTTCGTCCATTTTTGCTGGAAACATAGCCGAAGCACTACAAGCAATTCCGGCTGATCAGATCAAAAAAGTGGAAGTCATCACTACGCCTACCGCTAAATATGATGGCGAAGGTACCGCTGGTATCATCAATATCATTACCAAAAAGAAAAGTGTGGAAGGCTATACCGGAGGCCTGAATGCCTCATTCGGAACCCGACAAAATAATGCCAACTTCAACTTGAGCCTTTCAAGAGGGCGCTTTGGTATGAATGTTAGTGGCGGAAGTTGGTTCTCTTGGCCACGAAACGGTACGTTCAGCTTTTTGCGGGTAGATTCTACCGGCGATGAATTGCAAAGACTGGAACAATTGGGTACAACCAGTTCCCAAACCTATGGACCGAATGCCAGCATTGGTGCTTTTTATGATATCAATGCGTATAATAGCATTTCTACTTCCCTGACGTTCAGAGGATTTGGTAATTCAAGAGATGGCGATACGGAGATTGAGAATACCGCCTTGAATCAGATTTTCACGCGAAGTAATGACTCTCGAAGTTTTCGTTCTGGATTTGATTGGACAACAGATTACCGCAAAACATACAAAAAGCCTGAACAAGAATGGACTTTTGCCGTGCAGGTAAGCGGTGCGATTAGCAACCAAAGCGATGAAATCCAGCAAAGTGGCAATCTGGAATCTCTACTTCGGGACATCAATAATGAAAACGAAGGTCTTAATCTCGAAACTACTGTACAAACGGACTATGTCCATCCAATTACTGATGCCATCAAACTCGAAACCGGAATCAAGGGAATTTTCAGGAATATTGATAGCGATTATACCCTTTTTGACAACCTGACCAATATGATTGATCCGGCTCGTTCGGATGTCTTCAACTATGTGCAAAACGTTTATGCTGGTTATGCGTCTTTCAATCTGAAACTCAGTGAAAATTGGGGTGCGGTAGCGGGTCTTCGATACGAACGCACAGACATTTCCGGTAGCTTTGATGAAAATCCGACCAACTTTGCCAATGACTACGACAATTTTCTTCCGAGTATAATTTTGAGTCGGAAATTCAAAGGCTTTCAAACGTTGAAACTGTCTTATTCCAGAAGAATACAGCGACCAAGTTTGTTTTACATCAATCCGTTTATCAACTTCTCGGATACCCAAAATATCACCTACGGATCGCCTGATCTTGAGCCGGAATTGACGGATCAAATTGAGTTGGGTTACAATACTTTCATTAAAGGCATTGTCTTGAACGGCTCCATTTTCTATCGTCGCACTACGGATATTATTGAAAGTTTTACCACTTTGAACTCTGACACACAAGTGTCTGAAACTTTTTACCTCAATATTGGTAAAAACGACTCCTACGGTTTCAATTTCTTTGGTTCAGCTACTTTTTGGAAAATATGGGTAATCAGAGGAGGAATCAATGTATTTACCTATGATACAGAAAGTACCACGGCAGGTATTAATCTACAAAACAGTGCAGTTTTGTGGAACGGGAATGTCAGTTCAAATCTTTCATTGCCAGATAACTGGAAAGTAGAGGTGTTTGGCTTCTTCCGTTCGCCACGTCAGACGATTCAGGGTACACGTGCCTCCTTCTCTTTGCTCAGCATGGGCATTCAAAAAGAATTTAGCAAAGCATTTAGTTTAGGTATTCGCATTGTAGAGCCTTTTCAGCTCAACAAATCATTTCCGAGCGAAATCGAAGGTGATGGTTTTTATCAGCGTAGCAACTTTAGTATTCCGTTCCAGTCATTTGGCATTAGCCTGAATTATCGATTCGGAAAGTTGGACTTTAAGCAACAAAACCGTCGAAGTAATATCAAGAATAATGATACCAAAGATGGTGGAAATAGCAATTTCTAATGCTCAAACTTTTTATTTTTGACTAAACAAAAGAATAAACCTATGCAGCCTTTTCATCTTGCATTTCCGGTAACCGACTTAAAGAAAACACGCGAATTTTATGAAGGCCTTCTGGGCTGTTCTGTCGGACGAACCGCAGAGCGTTGGATTGACTTCAACTTTTGGGGTAGCCAGATCAGTGCTCACCTGGTAGATGGCGAACATCCCGATGCAGCCACCAATGCGGTAGATGGCAAAAAAGTGCCGGTTAAACATTTTGGTGCGATACTTGAGATGGAGGAATGGCACAAATTGGCCGAAAAGCTCCAGAAAGAGGGCATCGAATTTATTATCGAGCCCTATACCCGCTTTGAAGGTGAGGTTGGAGAGCAGGCGACCATGTTTTTTTATGACCCAAGTGGCAATGCCATCGAGTTTAAGTCTTTCCGCAATTTCGACCAAATCTTTGCAAGCGAATAAAATGGAAAATAAACTGCTCAAAAAGCTTAACGTGAAGCATTCAGTGCACGCCTGTGTGCTGGATGCACCAGCGTCTTTCGCACCACATTTAAATGATTTACAGGCGATTGCCAAAGTAGACACCCAAGCTATGGCTTCCGCCAAATACGGCTTTGTGCTTTGCTTTGCGCAAAATGCGAAGCAACTAGAGGCCCATTTCACGCAAGTGAAAGCACAACTAGAAGGAGATGTGGTATTATGGATGGCTTACCCTAAAAAATCTTCCAAAAATTACACTTCTGACATTCACCGCGATTCCGATGTCTGGCAAATACTTGGAGATGCCGATTATGAAGGCGTTCGGCAAGTCGCCATTGATGATGACTGGTCAGCACTTCGATTTCGGGATGTTCGGTATATCAAAAAGATG
>JALEHC010000312.1 GCA_022763215.1 Saprospiraceae bacterium | reverse complement strand
TTGTAAGGCTAAAAACATGGAGAAAAATGTCGACCGTGTGCTTTGAGGACAGCTGCTCTAAACACTGAGCTACAGTTGCATGCAACTGGTGGGAATTAAACCTTCCGCGAAAGCGGAAATATCCGAGGATATCACGACCCGCTGTTTGGAAACGAAGTAACGGTCTGACTGACTACCATGTCTGATCATTTTTTGTGGCAACCCCGGATTCGAACCTTAATAAAACAACATACTTACAAGCCATCCATTAAACCCCCAAACCCCTTACAAATAGGGGCTACTTATTAACAGTTATTAAAAAGCATTAAGAACGGTGAATAAAAAACGACAACAAATTTTGTTTTTGTTGTCGTTTATGTATCTTGCAGCTGTTGATTTACTTTTTATTAATGCGTTTGATTAATGGCAAGACCAGTCAAGATACCGACCCCTCGTTTCAATCTCCGAAACCATGATCCGATAAAAGACAAGGATCAGCCAACATTGATAGTTTTAGTATTGCGATATGCAGGAAAAAAACTAGTTTGGAGCACACAAGAAAAGGTGAAACCCCGTTTTTGGAATCAAAAAAAAGGCAGGGTGAACATCACTGTTAATAATCACCAAGATGCGGATATAAATACCTCCCTCAATCACATTTCCAATCTGTCGATAGAAGTATTTAAAGAGTTAGGTTCTGACTTGTCCATAACTGACTTTAAGAAAGAACTTAATTACAGAACCGGAAGGGAAATTCGCCCCGAAGAAGGGAAGCTGAATGTTCCATTAATGAAGTTTATTCCGGTTTTTATTGACCAAAAAGTAAATGCGACAAATGCAAAGCCAGATAGCTGGAAAGTGTTTAAAGCGTGTTTTCAACATTTAGTGAACTTTGCAAATGAACACTATAACGGGAAATTGAACTATGAGGATATTGATTGGAATTTTCGAGCAGAGTTTGAAGATTGGCTCTACAAGGCTCCTAGATCGTTATCCAAGAATTATGCCGGAAAGTTAATGACTACGTTAAAGCGACTTCTTAATGAAGCGATGGAGCGAGATTATCATAATAATAACATCCATAAGAAGCGCGGATGGAATATAAAGAAGGAACACCTATCTAAGGTCGTTTTATCCTTTGAAGAGCTTGAGGAGATATTCAAGTTAGACCTTTCAAACAATAAAAGGCTAGAGCCAATTAAAGATGCTTTTCTGATTGGTGCATATTCAGGACTTAGATTTTCAGATTTTACAAGATTGAAGCCAGAGCATATTATCAAAGACCAAGGGGCTGAAATGATCGAATTATATACCCAAAAAACGGGTACTTTAGTTGTAATCCCCTTATCCCCAATTCTAAAGCAGCTTTTAGAGAAGTACAACTTCCAAGCCCCAACTACTATTTCTAACCAAAAATTTAATCAATACATCAAAGAAGTCTGTGAGTTAGCAGGAATAACTAACAAGGTTAGGCAGAAAAAAAATGTTGCAGGGAAAAGAGTTGATCAAGAAATAGAAAAATTCAAATTGATTAGCGCTCACAGTGCGAGGCGCAGTTTTGCGACCAATTTTTACCAACTGGGATTCCCAGCCGTTGAGCTAATGCAAATTACGGGCCATGCTACAGAGAAGCAATTCATGGAATACATTAACATAGATAAAAGAAGAAATGCTAAAAGTATGGCCGCTAGAATAGCCCAAGCGATGGGAGGCAACCATCTAAGAATTGCCAAATAGTTTAGGGTAGAAAAGCCCGAGCGGTAGCCATGCAAAGCAAAACCGCAAGGGCCATTTAGAAATAAATCTAAAGCTTAAAATTATGGAAAAATCCTTCAAGGACAAGGATATTTTAGAGAAACAAAAGGATTCTCTCTTTATCAAGCAATGTATTGACGAGTTTGGCGATAAGCCTTTACCTACCACTAACAGATCGAAAGTTAAAAACTTAACTACTTGGTCTTACTTTCCGAATGTCATTAGTATAGTTACTGCCTGTTTCTTTATTTTCTATTTGTTACAAGATTATTCACCTATTATCAAGATCGTTCTTTGTGGGCTTTTATGTGGCGTTGCCATTGCTTTGGAGTTTGGCAAAAGATCATTAATCAATGAAACTGCAAAGACTTATTTTGTAGATGGGAAATTGAAAGTCGGTTTACTACTTGGTGTATTGGTGTTGATTGGTGCATCCATGACAGCTAGTTACATTGGTGGTAATAAATTAGTTGTTGAAAATGCGGAGCAGCCAATTAAATTAACGAATCCAAAGATTGATTCTTTGAATCTGGAATTAGCCACATTGAATAAGAGTATTAGTAAACAGGAGGGCACAACATGGAAGGGTAAGGTAACTAGAGATGCAAATAAGAACTTGAACCAACTATATGCAGATCGCACCGCTTTAAATTCTCGCATTAGTGCACTCGAAGACCAAGACGAAGAGATTTACACCACTACCCTATCCACTCATTCAGCCAAGATTGGAAACTTTGGCATTGTCTTAGGTATTATTGCAATCCTTGCAGACGCAGTCTTATTTACCCTAATTTGGACAATCAAGAGGCTACGGCATGAAATTATATTACTTACCAATGCGAAGGCCACAACGCAAGAAAAAGTAACAAAAGCGGCAAATCTATCTAATGCTCAAAATATTACCACAATAGGCAATTCATTCAGTAAAAATCAACTAACGGAAAAACGAAAAATTGGCTTTGTCATGCCAACGCAAAACCGTAACCGAAAAGAGCCGTCACCTACTGATAAGCCAGACACGGAAAGCCGTATAACGGAAAGCCGTAAAGAAGAAACGCAAAACCGTAATACAGAAACGATCATAGAAAGGGAAATCATTGAATTAAGCGACAGGATAAAAGAGTGTGCTCATTGCGGCAATAAGTTTGTGTATTACAATAGCCGTGCAAAATACTGTAGTGACCAATGCAGGATAAGCGCTTGGCAGATCAGGACGGGTAAGAAACTTAAGATTAAGACTAAGTAATTTATTTCGGGTTTATTCCCTACCATTAATTCATATATTAAATAATTTCACAATGGAAAAATTAAGAAATGATCTTCGTTTTCTGGCTCAGAAATTACTAGCCCTGAAAGGGGAGGTAAGCTATTCTCAAAATGAGAAAAACCCTATCTCAAAATGAGAATTCTTGTTTCATGCCTTGGCAGAATATGCCAAGGTGTGGAATAATTCTCCAAGGGTGTATCCACGATAATCAAAAAAAACAACCTTTTAGATAACATGGATAAATTAATGTTAAAATTTTACTTTGAAAGTGAACTTCCAAAGGCCATAAAGGAAGAATTATCAACAAGCTTTGGGGGTTGGTTACACGATTTTAAAAAACGAATAGAGTACTTTTTATTTGAACAATACAGCACGCATAAGGGCATTCCTAATAAAAAACATTTATTCCCAGTAGACTGGCATGGAAGAATCCGGCACCTTGTAACTCATTACCCTTACGCCATTAATTCTACTAGCATTTTATCAACTCAGCGGGATCAATTAAAAGAAAAAGCTGAACAGAGATTAGCACTATTGCTTGAAATAATCCTTTCTGTTGAGGAATCTGGAGATAGAATAAGAAAAATGAGAATTGAAGAGGCGGAAAAATATATAAGGTCAATTGTCAAACAAATTGATTCAAATGATTTTGTCACCTATAAACATTTACCTACAGGTTTAATCGCAAGACAGGATTTAGATTTGCATGATAATTCTCCAGCATGGAAAAGAGGTCATCGAATCGCAAATTTCTATTTTATCAGGCTTAAAAATGAACTTGAGAAATTTACATCCCACTATAAAAATAACTCGGATAAAAGCAGGAATATTATTGAAAGTGAATTAGAACGAGTTTATGACGCTTTAGAAAATCCCACAACTTGTTTTTTTGAGAGTGTGACTAATAATAGTGTTGCAATAGGTGCTGAGTTTAGTAGATTTCACCATGAAGGTTATTTGAATGAAGTATGTTATTATCATAAATTTAGCATCATCGAAGGCCAGATCGATTGGGCTGAAGAGTGTTATAAAAATTACATCATCGAAAACCCAATTTATCATGAAACCAACCCTACAGTCATAACAGGATGCTACTGTAAGGCATTAGTCATGTATCGGGATTATCTATTGAATTACATAAAAAGTAATTCAGGTTCAGCTAAGCCCCAGGCCAAAGTACGCAATTCATCAACCAATGATTACCAGGAAATAACAGAAGGTTTTACACAAAAACAATTAGCACTATTCTACTATTTCCTAAGCTTTGCAAGTTATCCAACTCCTTTTGATAGCAACGAAACTAAAACAAAAGCTTACGAGGAAATTGCCCTATTACACAATATGAGCTTTAACAGCTTTAAAAATACATACCCACGAATAGAAAAAACCCAAGAAAGGCTAACACTACCTATTGAAGATTTTGAAGTTGTTTGTGATGCTCTTAAAAGCTTCCCTAAGTCCAAAGAAGAGTGCGAAAGGCAGATTCAGTCAAAAATTAAAGGCTTTAAATAAGTCATAATTATAAGATAACCCCCTTGCGTAAGGGGTTGCAAGGGGTAAAATTTAAAAGGATGGTACACTTTTGAGGTATTACTTAACAAAAGCTATAAAAATTATGGAAACTAATCCATTTGTTGTTCTTAACACCAGACTTAATTATATCGAGGCATTGCTTCATGAAATGACAAAGAACCAATCGCCTAGTATCCCCAGTATTCAAAAGGACGAACTATTGACGAAGAAAGAAGCTGCCAGGCTTTTAAAGGTTAGTGTTTCGACTATTTCGAATTACGCTCGAAGGGGGATGCTCGAAAAGCACCATGTTGGGCGCGTGGTACGATTCAGGAGAGAAGACGTTATGGCTATTGCATCACCAAAAAAATAGGGTAAATCATGAAGAACCAAACTCAAAATTTACCCTCGAACAAAGATTTTTGTAATGGTGCTAAAGATAACAATAACCCAGGGGCGAACAACAGCAATCTGAAAAAAAGGAGGAAAATTGCTGATACCTCCATAGAATCTCACCACGAGGAGATTAGACTTGGCAGCTATTTGACCCAAAGCAAAGAGGTTATTTCGATTCTTTCTGACGGAATACCACGCAATTACCATGAAATACATGAGCTAATGAAAGTTCGATTTGAGCAAATCGAGAAAACAAGCACCGTGCGCGCGATTTCTAACCTTAGAACCGATGGCGTGATTTGTATCGATGACACGAAATTCTATACCCCGAAAGGCAAAAAGAGAGGCAAACGGATTCGGTACTACAAATTAGTTGAACCAGCTGCAAATAGGTAAAAAAAAGAGCCAAGCAGGTGCTTGGCTCTTTTGAAAAAATTGAAAGTTTAAAAACAATTCAAATGTACAATAATAATCATAATGCCGCAAAATTACTTCGCGATTTTATACAAGATCAAGACCGTGAGCTTACCCGAATAGCCAATCCTATTAAGCAACTACTCAATCAAAAAGAAAGGGAAGCGGAACAGGCTAAAAGCGATTGGTTAAAAGCCAAATTGTTAAATGAGGTTGAAATAATAGAATTCTTTTGCGGCCAAATTTCCGATTTGATTCAATACAAGGATGAATACACCTTACAGGTAATCGATCAGGCCGAAAAGGCTGATTTATTCTATCAAATGGCCGAAGAGTACACCTTGCAATATGGGGAAAAAGCAAGCCTTGGAATGCAGAAAATCATGGCGAAGTCTACAGCAGTCAGTCTTTTCCAAAAAACTTACCAGCGACTTGAGGAAGCCAAACAAAAAATAGCTCAACTAGAGGGCCAAATAAATGGAATTAAAAAAGTAGCATAGATTGAAAGTTATGAGGACAAAAACCAACCCACTACTTAGAAGAAGAGAAGGCGCTCAACCAATTCCCGGGCCAAATCAAACAACGGCAAAAGTTGTTGAACTGATCGAGAATGAAAATAAGTTCCCTATCAACGTATTTCCGCCAGTAATTCAGGATGTTATACAGGAATGGCATAAAGCGTTTGGGCTACCTATTGAATATTTTTGCAGTTCCGTTTTATCTGCACTTTCAGCCGTTATTGGAAACTCAGTAAAAATTAAGTACAAAAATGACTGGTATGAACCGAGTATGATTTATAGTGCGCTGGTTGGCCCCCCATCAAGCGGAAAAACACCAGCTATTAACAAAGCTTTTTCACCCGTCAGAGATATTGAGAAACAATACTGGCAGGATTACAAGGAAGCGAAAAAGCAATTCCAGCAATTATGCCATGAAGCCAAAGAAACAAAGGGAGAGAAGCCACCAGAGCCACACAATCGGGATTTAATTGTTCAGGACTTAACACAAGAAGCAGCCACCATTTTAATGGCTAAGAATCCAAAGGGCTTAGTGCTCATTATGGATGAACTAATGAAGTTTATCAATTCTTTCGATAGATACGCAAAAGGCGGCGATATGCAATACTATTTATCTATATGGAGTGGTGAGATGGTAAAAACTAATCGAGCTACAAAAGAGCAGGTAAGAGTACTTGATCCGTGTCTTTCAGTTATTGGTGGTATTCAAACTGGAATATTAAAAGAGCTGGCTAATCCAAAAAATCAAGAGACCGGACTGGTATCACGGTTTTTATTTACAATTCCAACCACATTTGATAGAAAACTAGATACAGGCTATAATTTAAACAGACAAACTGTAAATAAATACGATGAACTTGTAAAAAGCTTATACAACAAACTGGAAGAAGTGAGCGGACACGCTACTATGTTTGAAAATAGCTATTTGATCGAATCCAACGTAATCACCGCCATTTTAGAAATGGAGCCACAAGCCTACCAGCTATACACCAATTACAGGAATGAAAAAATCAAGGATTCGAACGAAGCTTCCAACAGCTTGGAGCGTGCAGGCTTGGGAAAGTTTGAAAGAATCTGTTTGCGTTTTGCTTTGATTTTACAGCTTTGTGATAATGCTGCTAATGGTCGAGAATTGAAAAAGGTAGGTAGCGCTGATGAACCACAAGCACTAAACGAAAAACTTAGCCTACAGACGCTAAAAAAAGCTATTCGATTAGCTACTTACTTTGAAAATACCATGCTTTCAATGGTGGATCGTATTACAGCCAAGCCAGAAGAAAACATAATATCAGAGCTACCAGAAAAGACACGGCTAATATATCAGAGTTTACCTGGTCAATTCTCTTTTTCTGATGGTGTCGAGATTGCAGAAGGGGTTGGCGTTAGCCGTCGAACCTTCACCCGGTTGATAAAGAGGGATGATCTTGTAGCAAAGGACGATAGAACAGGAATTTATAGCAAGCTTATTCTTATTAAGCGTGACACTGACGACACCATGACACCAAAGGCAAGTAACTAATTGGTTTACAGCCAAATAAAAGGTAAAATCAATAGTGACACTACTTTATTGCACTTTGACACCATGGCACCGAACAAGTATTACCGATGACACCGTGACACCGGAGTGACACCGGAAACAAAACAACACAAACAATTGAAAAACAATCAATTAAAACAAAATAGTGTCATAGTGTCATTAGTGCCATCGGTATAGAGATAATTAATAAAGCTAAAAAACAAAAAACTATGTCTTCACCTAGAAAGGTGGGCTTTATCCTTGAGATCAATGGAGCAAAGGAAACGATTGACCGGATCGCAGAACTAGAGCTTCAACTTGGGGATGTTACCACACAATTACGCGAAGCAAAGAAAGCAGGTGATCAAGACCTTTATAAAAAACTAAGGGGTGATTCTGCTAATTTGCGCCAAGAAATCAAAGACCTCAACAGTGAACTACGTGACCAGGTCAAACAGTTCAAGGATGCCAAATTCCCAGAAGATTCCTACCGCGCTTTAAACCTTCAATTGATTGAAGCTAAGAAAGAGATTAAGGCATTGTCCAAAGCAGAATTAGAAGCTGGTAAGGGTGATGCACTCAGAGATAAAATACAGCGGCTATCTACCGAGCTAAAGGAGTTCGACCAGGAGCTTGGCGATAATTTTAGGAATGTAGGTAATTACGAAGAGGACATCAATAAAGCCCTGGACGGCTTCTCTGAAAAGAATACAGCCAATCTAAAAGGTTTAGTCCAAGAGCTTGCCGGCGTTAGCCCAAATGCTCAAAAAGCAGCTTCCGGGATTGAAGGACTTAGTGCAGGGTTCAAGGCAGTAGCCGCAAATCCTTTAGTTGCTGTATTGGCATTGCTTGCTGCTTCCCTATCCGCAATTTACAAAGCATTTACAAGGACAGAACGAGGTGCTAACATTTTGGCCAAGGCCAGTTCTGTTTTACAAGGGATATTCAGCGAGTTTGTCGGTATAGTTGATTCAGCTGTAACTTCTTTACTAGATTTTGTTAATGATCCAATATCCGGAATCGAAGACCTCGGCAATGCTATCGTTAATCGATTGGTAAATTCATTCTCTGGATTTATCGAGTTGGTGGGATTGGGAGGTAAGGCACTTGGGCAGCTCATCAATCGAGATTTTAAAGGATTGAAGCAGACAGTCGGTGAGGCAGCAAGCGCGCTAACACAGTTTGCCACAGGCTTAGATGCAGACCAACAAAATGAGTTAGCGGATTCTATAAGAGATACCCGTCGAGAAATCCAGAACAATATTGACGCATGGGCCAAGTTAGGGGAATCCCGAAGATCAATTTTTAAGCAAAATATTGAACTTACTAAATCTCTCGAGGGTGTGACCACTAATGAAGCCCTACTTTCATCAATTGCAGATGATACGACCAAATCCTTTGCAGAACGAGAAAAAGCCGCACAGGCCGCACGGCTGGCCGCAGAGGAGCGTGCAGAGATAGAGCTAAGAATAGCTAAGAACAATCTTTCATTAGTTGAACAAGAAATTAGGCTTCGAAAAGCAAATGGTGAAGCAGTAGACAATTTACTGGAGCAGCAGCTTTCTGCTTTCCAGGCATTAAAAGGTGCTGAGCGAGACCTCACACTAACTATTAGGGATAATGAAAAGGTAAGGGCTGAGCTAAAGCAGGATAGACTAGAAAGGGATTTGGATATTCTTATTGATGGTTTTGACAATCAAAAGGCTATCAATGAAAGGTTGATTCAAGATGATAAAAAGACATTAGAGGAAAGACAAAGACTATTAGAAGAAACTAGAGAGCTGGCAGATGCTTCATTTAAAAGGCAAATTGAAACCATACAAGAATTCACCAATGTTGCGGTTAATGCGAATGAACTGCTAAGCGAATCGGATGCGGTTCGATTGAATAAACAAATACGTTCACTTGGGTTGTCAGAAGTCATTGAGGGGCGATTGCTTGAAGTTATCCGAGATAGGCGAACGGCCATACAAGATTTGAGCGAAACTCAACAGGAATTAAGCGATGAAGCAATTGAGCTTGGTATTTCAGCACCTATTGGAGAAATTGAAGCGGCTAGAGACTTACAGATAGCTGCTTTACTACAGATCGGCCAGACAGCGGAGGAGTTAGCGGATGAAAGAAAGGTTATTGAAGCGACAGCCAATAAAGCCATACTTGAACAAAGGCTACAGGACGAAAGGTTGAGCAACCAAGAAAGGGCCGCCTTAGAGCTTGAACTTCAAGAAGAGATTAGAAGAGTACAAAAAGCGAGTAATCAACAGCAAGTTAATGAAGCTATTTCAGCCATCAGGAAGGAGCGAGGTGAAAGAATAAGAGCTTTACTAGATCGAGAGGGTGACGAGAAAGAAGCCAGCGACAAGATAGCCGCCATTGAATTGGAATCTGATTTAAGAATTTTACAGACCAGATTAGACCTAGAGAAACTTTCTGCTGACGAGAGAATAGATTTAGAGTTACGAATTCAAAAGTTGCGTGAGGGGATCAATGCCCAGACCAATGAGCAAATACTCAAAACGCAGCGAGAGCAATTTGCAGAAACACAATTGCAATTACAAAATATCGGCTCTGTTGCCAATGTATTGAGTATTGCAAATGAAGCAAGGGAGGAAAGCCAGATAGCTAAGATTGAAGAGAGATATGCTCGACAATTGGAATTGGCACAAGGTAATGAAGAGCAAATTAAAAAGATTGAGGCCCGTCGGGATGCTGAGGTTGCTAAGGTTCAAAAGGAAGCCTTTGAGCGACAAAAGAAGCTTCAAATAGCTCAAGCACTCGTATCTGCTGCCCAGGCCATTGTTTCGACCTTAGCAGCAGTACCCGGGCCAGTAGATATTTTATCTTTGGGAGCAGCAAGGGCAATTCAAATTGCATTGGTTGGTGCTACTGCTGTTGCCCAAGTAACCAAAATACGGGCACAGAAATTTGCACAAGGTGGACTTGTTGAGCCAACAGACTTATCCAACACGACAGGCCCGATTGCTACCCGTCAAAATGTACCCCGTCAGCCGTCAGGCGATAACGTGCTGGCTTATGTCAAGCGCGGCGAGGTCATTCTCAACAAAAAACAACAAAGTGCATTACAATCGCTCTATGGCGGTGACGTATTCCGCAAAATTGGTGTACCGGGATTTAATGAAGGCGGCCTTATTGGTGGTGATCCCCAATTGATAAATCCAAATGTCGCCTTTTCGAATCCGGCGCCATCCACAACTGAGGTTGTGTTATCATCAGAACAAATTGTTGTACTTGCTAATGTGCTATCCAAATCTATTGGTCAAGCTGTCGAAAAATCAACCGTAAAAGGTGCGATAATCGGAGCGGATGAAGCGGCACGGCTTAGGGAGAGAGTAAATTTGACTAATCAACAAAATGAACAATAAACAATTATGGAATTTCGACAAAACGATTTGAAGGATAAACTCAATGGCTTGAAAAAAGAGCTACATGGTTTTATCACAGAAGGGTTTCCGGCAATCAATTCTAAAGAACAGATACATCAAATCTTTGATTTGATTACTGATTCTATTAAAGAAAGCCTGGAAGAATCTAAAAGGGAAATGCTGGAAGAATTCGAACGAATGGACGAATTCAGACACCCTTAAAAAAGGATTAAGAATAACCGATTACGGAAAATCCGTAATTGGTTATTCCGTAATTGGCAAATATCGCATCTACCCTACTGTACTACATAATACAGTAAATAGGGGTATCTAATAAACATAGCTATGAATACATTAAACTTTAAAGTAAAACGGATTTTCCGTAAAAAGAAAGGCAAAAAATGCCGCTTTTCGTCGCCTGAGCATCTATGGCAGAAAGCAAGTGAGTATTTTGAATATTGCAAAAGTAATCCCTTGTACAAATCAGAGCTTATCAATGGTCAGGTCGTTCGGCTTAGGAAGGAAAGGCCCCTAACAAATAGAGGACTATGCCTTCATTTACGAGTAAACAGAGATTACTTGAATCAACTTTCAAAAAGACGCCCGGAATTTAGGGATGTAGTTGGAAGGATTAAAGATGTGATCTATAATGATCAATATACAGGAGCAGTAACGGGGATGTATGAACCTAAGATAATTTCTTTAAACCTGAAAAAAGTAAACAGTTAGACGAGGGCTTTTTCTGGCACGTCTACGCGCGCGCGCGAGGGAGTACAAAATCACCAAAGCATTTTCTTATATTTGTAATATTGTTTCAGGCCACCGAGTACATTGAAATCAACAATCAAACGCAAAACTCGGTGGCTTTTTACTGATATTCGAACACAATTCTTTCTGCACTAAGTCTTAAGGCATCAATAAGTTGAATCTGGCTTACTGATGCTTTTTTCCCTGGCAAAGCATATTCTTTCAACCACATTATTCTACCTGCTATTTTTCTGTATAAGTATCCCTTATTCCCGGGCTTGTTCATAATAGCTAATTCTATTTGATGTTTAAACTCTGGAATAGAGGCCAAGGGCTGTTTTTTCCAATATTGCGAAATCTTATCATCAATTGCGGACAAAGTATCCTTATCACTTATATTACTCTTAATAACAAATGCCCATAAGGCAAAAACAATAAAGTTATTCTCAAGGTCTGAAGATGCTTTTAGCAATGGAAGAGAAGGCAGGAAATTATTATCCAAGTCATTCTTGGCTCTACTGATTAAATTATCAATCATGTGATCTACACTCATAAAACTAGTTTTTTTTAAAAAACGACAACCTAAACGACAACACACTAAATAACAAAATACGCAAGCACCACATTGCCAAATAGATACAAAAATAGGATTGTGGCAACCCCGGATTCGAACGCGGCCCTCCCTGGTTTCAACAGGGCGCTCTCCCAAGAGAGCTTGATTACCATTTTTTTCGCTTAGCGAAATCAATAGTTTCAACTTTTCCTTGGATCAATTAGTTCCCAAAACCAATGCTCTTTTTCATCATATCTCTGTCTCACTAAGCTAATGGGGTTTTTGAAGCGATAGAATTTTGTTCAAATCAAGACGCGGTCTCGATAATTGTTGGGATAGCTATCAAGGCGAGTACGCAACGAAGTTTGGGCAAAACACTAGTTTCAAAAGGCTAAGAAATGTAGGTTACAGTGTATTTAATCCCATAAAATAATTTTTTTTGATTTATCTTTACACAAGAAGATGCTTTTAGCTTGACCTAATCTTTACGCTATTGGTAGTTTATATTTGCGCCCTCTTGATACCTCTCAATTTATTACCTAGTTATTAATCACCTTCATTCAGCAATATTAATGAACAGATTACACGCATTTACCATTTAAGCTGAATACCTAACTTCCACCTTTTTTGGCAAAAGCCACCCCAACACCAAAAGATACAAAAGACACAACTTTAATCTAAGACAATGGACACCGCCAAGCAATTAGAAAACATACTTCAGTTTACACAGAACCAGTTTAATGGCCTGGTACTGTTTGTAGACCAGCACTTTACGGTTAGCAAGTCTTTTGGGGCTATCCGCAACTCCTATCATCTTGAAAATGCGGTGGTAGGTAATTCTATACAACAATTCCTTCCGGCTCCATTGTTTGACGCCTTCAAAGATCAACTGGCCACGCTAAACAGCACCAAAACGCTTATACTCACGCACCCAAATAGTACGCAGCAAACTTGTTCAGGTCGGCAACTCCCACTTTCGTGGAAATACAAACTACAAGTACAGCTGTGTACAACAGACCAATGTCGCTATATCCTAAGCTTGATTCCGGATAAAACCATACCGGAACACCTTGCCCATGATACAGAACAGCTCATAGCATCAAATAACATGCTTGACGATCAACTTCAAAAAGTCAGTTATCAATATGGCGAGCTTGAAAAAATGGTTATCAATAGCGGTATCGCCAGTATTTTCATTGACAAAAACCTCCACTTACAAAACGCCACCCCGGCTGCAAAAGCATTGCTACAACTCAGCCCACAAAATTGTGAACTTGCAAAACAGATCATGCAGTTCTTTGGTGAAGAGACCAGTATTAAGACCATTTCATTAATTCAAGAAGTAATAGACCAACAAAAACCTCAACAGCTAGAAGTAGAGCGCAAAGACCAGTATTGGTACCTATTACAAATCGCCCCGTACAAAAACCTTCAAAATCAGATAGGTGGGGTTACGCTGACCTTCCTTGACATCCACAATCAAAAAAAAGAAGCTCTTTTATTTCAAACCCTGGCAGATCATACGCCGGTAGGCATTTTTATGAATGATGCAGATGGCAATCTGGTGTATGCCAATGATGAAACCTATCGCATCATTGGCATGAATCCAAAGGATGCTAAAAATTATGGCTGGACAGCCAATATCCACCCAGCAGATAAAGACCGAATCTTACAAGATTGGGCATTGGCTGTTCAAAGTAAAAAAGCCTTAAACTCCAAACATCGCTTTGTACATGCCAATGGCAATATTACTCATTGTTCTGTGACGATAGCTCCTGTTCCGATTGGAAAAAACAGCACAAGAACTTTTATCGGGACTGCTATCGATATAACTTCAAGAGTTGAAATAGAACGCAAAAAAGAAAAGCAGGAAAATATTTATCGCAAAGCACTTCACCATGCCCAAATTGGCACCTGGAGGTTAGATCCGATCAATCGCTTATTGTATTGCGACAAAAACAATCTTGAAATTATTGGATATGATCACTTTGCGCCAGATAGCCCGATATCTGTGTTGGAAATGACTTCTTTGCTACCAGAAGAAGACAAAAACAGAGTAGCTGCACTTTTTAAAAACTTAGAGCATGTTGACCATCAATATGTTGAATATCGGTTTTTCAAAAACGGTGCCACTCGCTGGGCTGCTACTACTATAATTGCTGATCGAGAAAAATTAAATGACAAACCGACCATATTGGGCATCACCCAAGATATTACCGAAAAAAGCAGCAAGAACTAAAGTTCAAAGCATTAGCCGAAAATGCAAAAGTCGGAATTTTTGAAACCAACACAAAAGGTAATCTCATTTTCCTCAATCAACAAGCTGCTGATATCGTTGGTGTAGCAAAAGAAGACTGCCTGCAAAGTGGCTTCCTAATCAAACATATTCATCCGGATATGCAGGAACAAATTACCACCGACTGGAGGCAAGCCATAGAACACCAACAAGCTTACCAAAATGAAATTAAATGGAAAAGACCAGATGGCCGAATAGCTTTTACTTATTTGTCCATTTCTCCTTTACATTCTATCGATGGTGATTACAAAGGCCAGGTAGGCACCCTTATTGATCTAACCGAACGAAAAGAACTGGCCCGAATTGTAAAGTTGCGGGAAATCAGGTTTCAAAGTGCTCTAAACAGCGCAAATATTGGCACTTGGCGAGTTGACTTAGAAAAGAGTTGTATTTATTGTGATCAGAACATGCTCAACATTATGGAAATTACTGATCATGATCCCGAAACGCCAATTTCGAATGAGTTGTTGATGCCCTTGATTTTAGAGGAAGATCGCAAAAACATGGGCACGACCCTTCAAAAAGCACAAAAGCACATTCCTTACGAATCTCTCGAATGGCGATTTAATATCAATGGGCAATTAAAGTGGATGCGAAGTCATGGGTCTATTTACCGCGATCCACTGGATGACAAATACTATCTTATCGGAATCACGCAGGATATCACTAAAGAAAAACAACAAATTGCACGCATTGCACAAAGTGAAGCCCGCATCAGATCCATTTTTGAAGGTTCGAATGCGGTTATTTCATTTGTTAATCCAGAAGGAATCGTACAATATGCGAATCAGCAGCTGTTTGGTGCTCCGAACGAATCATTAGAACAACGCTCCATACTGGAATGGTTTCCCGAAAGGGAAAAAGCGGACTTTAGAAAGGTTTTGAAAGCCACCCTATTAGATCGAAAAACCTATACTTTTGAAAGTAGTGTTCTTGATAAAAATGGTAAACCTTCCTTTTATTTGCATAGCCTAAGCCCCGTCGTTCAAGATGCAGAAGTATTAGGCGTAGCAATCATCTCCAATGACATTTCGAGCATTAAATCCTTGAAAAGTAACTTCCGGAAAGCTAGCTTCTCCATTGAAAACGCTTCAGAGATTATTATCTGGACAGATAAAGCAGGTCGAATCACTTATTCAAACAACGCTCTGACTAAGTTTTTGGGCTACACACAAGAGGAAGTCTTCAATATGCACCTGCTTGATTTTGACCAAATGCGCTCCCCTGCCGATTGGAAAGTATTCTGGAGCCTAATTAAAAAGCGCATTAATAACACCGTGTTGGTAAAACTAATTGCAAAAGACGGTAGATTGCTTGACTTTGAAGCTACCTACGAATATGTCTTTTATGAAGGAGAAGAATACGCCATCATATTTGCAAGAGATATATCCGAACGGATCAGAATGGAAGCTGTACGGCAACAAAAAAATCAATTGGCTCATATCAATAAGGAGCTTTCTCAATTTGCCTATGTTGCCTCGCATGACTTGCAAGAACCCCTGCGTACAATAGTATCATTTACGCAACGTATTCAACAAAAGTATAGCGATCGCCTCGATGAGGCCGGGCTTACTCAAATGAATTTTGTAGTGGAGGCTTCAAAAAGGATGAATTTGCTGGTCAAAGGCATTCTTGACTATTCTCGCCTTGGCCGAAATCCTAAGATTTCAGAAATCAATACCACCGCGCTAATAAAGACCATCCTAAAGGATTTATATCAACGTATTGAAGAAACCAAAGCAACCGTTCATATAGAGCATCTTCCAAACATTCGAGGCTACGAAACAGAGCTCCGACTTTTATTCCAAAATCTTATTTCTAATGGACTAAAATTTCAACAAAAAGACAAACCTCCGGTTATATACATTCGTGCCTATGAGCAAGATAGTGCATGGCGGTTTGAAATAGAAGACAATGGAATTGGTATAGCGGAAAGGCACCAGAAAAAAATATTCGAAATTTTTCAGCGCCTGCATCGCAGAGATACTTATGAAGGCACCGGTATTGGCTTAGCACAATGCAAACGCATCGTTGATTTGCATCATGGCAAAATCGGAGTTCAGTCAGAAGTAGGGAAAGGAAGTACGTTTTACTTTACAATTTCAAAAAATAACAATATTTAGAGTACTAACATTCTTTATTCTGGCTTATTTACTTAATTTTATGCGTCTTCCTTGAATTACTACCCGATACAAAAATTCTTTCCGTCATCGCTACAGCACCTATCACCCAACACCTTTGGTAAAGCCCGATCAATTTACTTTTGCGCAACAAATACGATATAGTTTTGAAGAGTACTATTATTCTTATTGAAGACAATACGGCTGATAACTACTTGCACTCTATCTTACTTGAAGAAACAGGTAAAGTTGGCAAGATCATTACAGCTTATGATG